>JAGNNA010000004.1 GCA_017990895.1 Reyranella sp. | reverse complement strand
GCGTCCGGCCTTCACCAAGGAAGGCGGCTCGGTCACCGCCGGCAACGCCTCGGGCATCAACGACGGCGCCGCGGCGCTGGTGCTGATGAGTGCCGACGAGGCCAAGAAGCGCGGCATCACCCCGCTCGCCAAGATCGTGTCTTGGGCGACCACCGGCGTCGATCCGTCGATCATGGGCATCGGCCCTGTGACGGCATCGCAAGCGGCGCTGAAGAAGGCCGGCTGGACGGTCAAGGATCTCGACCTCGTCGAAGCCAACGAGGCGTTCGCCGCCCAGGCGGTCGCCGTCGGCAAGGAACTCGGCCTCGATGCCGCGAAGCTCAACGTCAATGGCGGCGCGATCGCGCTCGGCCATCCGATCGGCGCCTCGGGCGCGCGCGTGCTGACGACGCTGCTCTATGAAATGCAGAAGCGCGACGCCAAGAAGGGCCTCGCCACCCTGTGCATCGGCGGCGGCATGGGCATCGCCATGTGCGTTCAGCGCGACTGATCGACAGTCGACGCTTGAAGATCAAACGCCCGGAGGAGTGATCCTTTGGGCGTTTTTCGTTTCAGGGGTTGTAGTAGGTGCCGACCTGGGTGCCGGCGCGGACGAGGCGTCGCCCGTCTTCCTGCGACAGCCAGGTGAGTTCGGCGTCGTTGGTTCCCTTGGGCTGCGCCAGCAGGAAGCGCGTCTCGCCCGCCACGACGGTGATGATCACCTCGGTGCTCTCGCTGCTGCCGAAGGCGCGCAGTTCATAGGGATTGGGCGGCAGGTCGAGGCGCATCCAGGTCGAGCCCGTCAGCCCACCGACGGGATGGCGGCTCATGGAGATCGGGATGCTCGGCGCATCCGGCGGGGCGGTGTCGCGCACGATGTAGAGCGCGGCCATGCCTTCCTTGGCGACGGGGAAGGACGTCGTGCCATAGGCCTGATACCAGGGCGAAGGCGAGTTCTGGCAAGCGGACAGGAAAAGCGCCAGCAACGCAGCGCCCAGAAACTTCATCATGCAACGACCTCCGGCGGCAAAGTCCGACGGACCGGCCTGCGGGTCAAGCCTCAGCCTGTCGCCGGGGACGGCAGGACCCGCATCCGCGCCAGCGGTGACAGGACGATGACGAGGGTCGACAGCGCGAACGCCACGGCAATCAACAGCAGGGCCGCGTGCAGGCCGGCCTGTGCCGCCACGAGACCGCCGGCCAGCGCGCCCAGCGGACGGACGCCGTAGATCGCGGTCTGGACCGTGGCATTGACCCGCCCCATCAGCGGCGACGGCGTCACGAGCTGGCGGACCGTCGTCTGGCAGATCAGCCACAGCATCGGGCCAAAGCCCACCAGGAAATAGCCGGCCGCGGCAAGGCCGAAGCCGTTGCCCGAGGGCGCCGCCAGGAACAGGAAGGCGGCGACCACCGACACGGCCGGTCCAAAGATCAGCATCATGAAGGGCGGCAGCCGGCGGGCGCAGAACGGGGCTGTCAGCGCGCCCAGGATCAGTCCCGCCCCATAGGTCGATTGCGCGAGGCCCATATGCGCCGGGTCGAGGCCGAGCGGCCCCAGCGCCAGCGGCGCCCAGATGGCGAGCAGGGCGAAGAAGGCGAAGTTCCAGAAGATCGCGCACAGGCTGATGCCGCGGAGCAGCTCGTTGCGGACGACGAAGGCGGTGCCGAGGCGGATGGCGCTGGCGAGGGTTGGACGCTCCGCACCCGTCGTCGGTGCCGCGCCGGGCGGCAAGGCGAGCACGCAGAGCAGCGCCAGAGCCGCACCCAGGGCTGCCAGCGCGTAACCCCATGTCGGCGACAGGTGTTGGGCGAGCAGGCCGGCGACGAAGGGCGCGGCGAGACTGACGATGGCACGCGCCAGCTCGAGGCGCGCATTGGAGCGGGGCAGGTCGCCGGGGGCCACGAGGCTCGGCAGCAGCGAGACCGAGGTTAGGACATAGACAACGGTGCCCGATGCGCCGGCGATGGCGGCGAGGCCCAGGAGGAAGACCTGGCCTGTGGCTGCCGCCGCGACGGCGACGAGCGAGGCGGTGAGACCGAGCGCCAGCGCGACGATCAGCATGCGGCGGCGCGGCATGCGGTCGATCCAGGCGCCAGCGGGCAGCGAGACCAGCAGCCAGGCGGCGCTCTGCGCCGCGACGAGCAGGCCGAGCAGGTCGGGGCCTGCCCCCAGGACGAGGGTGGCGGTCAGGGGCAGGGTGGCGAGCGCCATCTGGTCGGCGGCGTGAGTCCCGGCGGCGGCGCCGAGCAGGGCGGTGAAGGGCTTCATGTGGCCGCTTCTAGTGTGGGGACGCCGCGGCGCTCTATCCGGCGGCGTCGCTCAATTCGAAGTCGTCGCGCCTTGAAACTGACGCTTGCCCGCGATGGGGGAGAACCGGCTAGACTGCGGACGCGTCATCTCCAGGGGAGGAAAAAATGGCCGGACGGGTAGCAGTCGTGACGGGCGGAACGCGTGGCATCGGTGCCGCCATCTCCCGAATGTTGAAGGACGCGGGTTACAAGGTCGCCGCGACCTATGCCGGCAACGACGAGGCCGCGCAGAAGTTCAAGGCCGATACCGGCATCGCCGTCTACAAGTTCGACGTCGGCAATTTCGATGCCTGCCAGAAGGCCGTCGCCGAGATCGAGAAGGATCTCGGGCCCATCGAGGTCCTGGTGAACAACGCCGGCATCACCCGCGATTCCACGATGCGTCGCCTCACGCGCGACATGTGGGAAGCGGTCATCGAAACCAATCTCGGCTCCTGCTTCAACATGAGCAAGGCGGTTTGGGAGGGCATGAACGCCCGGGGATTCGGGCGCATCGTCAACATCGGCTCGATCAACGGCCAGGGCGGACAGTACGGCCAAGTGAACTATGCCGCCGCCAAGTCGGGCATTCACGGCTTCACCAAGGCGCTGGCCCAGGAAGGCGCGTCGAAGGGCATCACGGTGAACGCCATCGCACCGGGCTACACCGAAACCGACATGGTCGCAGCCGTGCCCGCCAACGTGCTGGAGAAGATCGTGGCCAAGATTCCGGTCGGACGGCTGGGCAAGGCCGAGGAGATCGGTCGCGGCGTGATGTTCCTGATCGCCGACGATGCCGGTTTCATCACCGGCTCGACCCTGTCGATCAACGGCGGCCAGCATATGTACTGACCGATCGGCCTGAAGTAGCCAAGATGGGGCCGGCACACCGCCGGCCCTTTTCATTCCTGGAGCAATCACGCATGGCCAAGCTGACCGAGTACGAGGACATGAACCCGCGGGCCAAGGCTGTCGTCGACGGGATCGCCAAGGCGCGCGGTATCGATCCGGCGGGCATCAACAACGTGTGGAAGGCGCTGGCCCGCCACCCCGATACGATGGAACGCTTCGCCGCCGAGATGAAGGCGGTGATGGCGCCGGGCGCACTCGATGGATTGACCAAGGAGCTGATCTATCTCGCCGTGTCGGTCGCCAACCAGTGCGACTATTGCATCAACTCGCACGGCTACATGGCGCGCCAGAAGGGCATGACCGAGGAAATGTTCGACGAGTTCATGGCGGTCGTGCTGGCGGCGCAGAAGGGCAACAAGATCGCGACGGGCTATCGCGTGCCGATCGACGAGGCTTTTGAGGAGAAGTGACGTGAGCGACGCCAAGTCCACGGTTTGGGACGCCAATCTCTATCTGAAGTTCGCCGATCATCGCACGCGGCCGGCGCTCGACCTGATGGGCCGCCTCGATCCGGCGAACGGCATGCGACCGGGACATGCGATCTACGATCTGGGCTGCGGCGCCGGCAACATCTCGCGCATCCTCGCCGAGCGCTTTCCCGAGGCGCACGTCATCGGCATCGATTCCTCGGAGGAAATGCTGGCCAAGGCGCGCAGCCAGACGGTCGATGCGCGCATTACCTTCGCCAGGGGCGATCTCGCGCATTTCGCGCCGACCCTGCCGCCCGTCATCCTCTACAGCAATGCCGCCTATCACTGGCTCGACGGCCACATCGATATGTTTCCCGGGCTGCTGAAGCTGCTGCCATCGGGCGGTCAGCTCGCGATCCAGATGCCGCGCAACCACGAGGCGCCCTCGCACGCGTCGATGCACGAGGCGGCGCAGGCCGGCCCGTGGCGCGACAAGCTCGCCAGGGTACGCCCGATCGCCCGCGTCGAGGAGCCGGGGCGCTACTACGACGTGCTGAAGCCGCTCTGCTCGGAGCTCGAGGTCTGGGAGACGATCTACCAGCAGCCGCTGACCGGCAAGGATCCGGTCGCACAGTTCACCTCCTCGACCGGCCTGCGGCCCTATCTCGAGCTGCTGCAGGAGCCCGAGCGGTCGCAATTCTACGAGGCTTACGCGGCGCTGCTGCGCAAGGCCTATCCGACTCGTCCCGACGGCATCACGCTGTTTCCGTTCCGCCGTCTCTTCATCGTGGCACGCCGCGCATGATCGTGCGGCGCCTGCTGGGTGTCGCGCTGCTGCTGGTCGCGGCCTATCCCCTGCCGTCCGCGCAGGCCGCGCCACAGTCGATGGTGGCGGCGGCGCACCCGCTGGCCGTCGAGGCCGGGCTGGAGATGCTTCGCCGCGGCGGCACCGCCGTCGACGCGGCAATCGCCGTTCAGATGGTGCTGGGTGTCGTCGAGCCGCACGCCTCGGGCATCGGCGGCGGCGGCTTCTTCCTGCACTACGACGGCACGAGCCGCGGGATCACCGTCTACGATGGCCGCGAGACGGCGCCGGCCGGGGCAAGCCCGACCATGTTCCTTTCAGCCGACGGCAAGCCGCTCGGGTATCGCGAGGCGGTGGCCTCCGGCATGTCGGTCGGCGTTCCCGGCCTGCTCGCCATGCTCGAGCTGGCGCACAAGGAGAAGGGCAAGCTCGCCTGGAGCGAGCTGTTCGGACCGGCGATCGCCGCCGCCCGCGACGGCTTTGCGGTCTCGTCCCGTCTCGCCGCATGGCTGCAGAGGATTCCTGCCCTGCGCGAGGAACAGGCAATCCGCGAAGCTTATTTCAACGCCGACGGCTCTCCACGAAAGCAGGGCGAGCGAATCGCCAATCCGGCTCTCGCCGAGACGATGGATCTGATCGCGAAGCAGGGCGCGCGCGCGATGTACGAAGGTGCCGTCGCGGCGGAGATGATCGACCGCGTGCGCAGCCATCCCCGTCCGGGCACGCTCTCCGCCGCCGATCTCGCCGACTACAAGCCGGTCAAGCGCGAACCCGTATGCGGGCCCTATCGTGTCTGGATCGTCTGCGGCATGCCGCCGCCATCATCGGGCGGGATCGCGATCCTGCAGGTGCTGGGCCTGATCCAGCCCTTCGACCTCCAGCGCGATGCGCCCAACGATCTTCGCGCCGTCCACCTGATCGCGGAGGCGAGCCGGCTCGCCTTCGCCGACCGCGATCGCTATGTCGCCGATCCGGCCTTCGTCGACGTGCCAGTGGCCGGGCTGCTGTCGCCCGCCTATCTGGCAGAGCGCCGCAAGCTGATGTCGCCGGATCGCAGCATGGGCAAGGTCGGTCCCGGCCTGCCTCCCGGCTACGTCGAGCGCGGCACCAGCCATGTCAGCATCGTCGATCGCTGGGGCAGTGCCGTCAGCTTCACCACCACGATCGAGGCGCCATTCGGCGCCCACATGATGGTGCGCGGCTTCCTCTTGAACAACGAACTCACCGACTTCTCGCCCCGTCCCGAACTCGACGGCAGGCCCGTGGCCAACCGCGTGCAGCCCGGCAAGCGACCACGCTCCTCCATGTCGCCGACCTTCGTGCTCGACCGCGACGGCCGGCTGGTCGCCGCACTGGGCTCGGCGGGCGGCGCCAGGATCATCGGCGACACGTTGCAGGCCCTGATCGGCCTGCTCGATTGGGACCTTTCCGCCCAGGCCGCGGTCGAAATGCCGCGGGTGATCAACCTGAACGGCGCGACCGAGCTGGAGGAGGGGACGCCGATCGCCGACCATGCGGCCGCCTTGCGCGCGCTGGGCCATGAAGTACAAGTCCGCCGGCATGAAGGCGGCCTGGCCGCCCTCCGGCGCAGTGGCGACGGGTGGGAGGGCGGTGCCGATCCGCGACGCGATGGCGTCGCCCGAGGAGAATAGATTTGGCCCTGAAGAAGCTCCCCTCCGTCATCCTGCGCGCCGGCGAGGATCGCCGTGTCCGTGCCGGCCATCCCTGGGCCTTCTCCAACGAGATCCTGATGGACGCCGACGCCAAGGCGATCCCCGTCGGCAGCCTCGCGACCCTGCGCGCGCCCGGCGGCGAACCGCTGGCGCTGGTCACCTTCAATCCGCATTCGCTGATCGCGGCGCGGGTTCTCAGCACGAACCCTGAAGCCCAGGTCGATGCGCTGTTCCTCGGCCGTCGCCTGACCCAGGCGGCGGCGCTGCGCGATCGGCTGGTCGGCGTTCCCTACTACCGCCTGATCCATGCCGAGGCCGACGGCCTGCCGGGCGTGATCATCGACCGCTTCGGCGATGCCTTTGTGGTGCAGGTCAATACCGCCGGCATGGACGCGCTGACTCCGGTCTTGATCGAGGCGCTGGAGGCGGAATTCTCGCCGACGACGATCGTCCTCAAGAACGATTCGCCGGTACGCGAGCTCGAAGGGCTGAAGCGCGAGGTGGTCGTGGCCAAGGGCCAGGTCGGCAGCATCGAGCTGATCGAGAACGATGCCCGCTTCGTGGCCGACCTGTCCGAGGGCCAGAAGACGGGCTGGTTCTACGACCAGCGGGACAATCGGCGCTTCATGGCGGGCCTCGCGAAGGACGCCCGCGTCCTCGATGCCTATTGCTACAGCGGCGGCTTCGGTGTCCTGGCGGCGACGCGCGGCGCGAAGTCCGTGGTCTGCCTCGATCGCTCGCAGCCCGCCCTCAACGCAGCCCAGCAGGCAGCGGCGCTGAACAAGGTCGACGGCATCGTGTCCTTCCGGAAGGGCGAGGTGTTCGAGACCCTGGAGAAGGAGAAGCCGCGCAGCTACGAGGTCGTGATCTGCGATCCGCCGGCCTTCGTGAAGAGCCGCAAGGATCTCAAGACCGGCGCGCAGGGCTATCGCAAGCTGGTGCGCCTCGCCGCGCCACTGGTCACCAAGGGTGGCTTCTTCTTCGTGGCGTCGTGCTCGCACCTCGTCGATGTTCCGCTGTTCGCCGAGCAGGTCCGGCGCGGCCTGCGCGATGCCGAGCGGAGCGGCCGCATCCTGCTGAGCAGTGGCGCGGCGCTGGATCATCCGGTTCATCCGAACCTGCCGGAGACGGCCTATCTCAAGGCAATGGTTCTACAACTCGACTGATCGGAAGCCTCGGGGGAGGGAAATATGTCGGCAATTCGCTTGCTTCTTGTGTTGGCCTTGGCGTGTCTGGTCGGAACCGGGTGTTCCATTCCCGACCGCGGCGACGCGGTGCCCCGCGTCGACACGGCGCGGGCGATGCCGCTCGGTATTCCCAATGCACGGTTCTACGCCGATGGCGACGCGAGACTGATGGTCGACGAAGGCATGAAATCCGGTGTGCGGGAGGCGGCCGCACTGCGTGCCGCGGGCGCTTCACCGACGAAGATCCCGCCCGCCTATTTCCTCGCCGTCTCCGGCGGCGGCGACAATGGCGCGTTCGGGGCCGGGATCATGAACGGCTGGACGGCCATCGGGACGCGCCCGACATTCAAGATGGTGACCGGCGTCAGCACCGGCGCACTGATCGCTCCCTTTGCGTTCCTGGGCTCCGACTACGATGCGCAGCTGCGCGAGGTGTACACGACCATGACGCCGGAAAAGGTCTTCCGGATGCGCGGCATCACGGCGGCCCTGTTCGACGACGCCATGGCCGATACGGGGCCGCTCGCAGAGATAATCGCGAAGTATGCCGACCAGAAGATGCTCGACGCGATCGCCGCCGAGTACAACAAGGGGCGGCTGCTGATGATCGGCACCACCGATCTCGACGCCCAGCGGCCGGTGATCTGGAACATCGGCGCCATCGCCGCCAGCGGGCATCCGGGCTCGCTCGATCTCTTTCGCAAGATCCTGCGCGCATCGGCGGCCATCCCCGGCGCCTTCCAGCCGGTGCTGATCGACGTCGAACTCGACGGCAAGAAGTACCAGGAGCTGCATGTCGACGGCGGCGCCATCGCCCAGCTCTTCCTCTATCCGCCGTCGATCGATATCGCGAGCCTGAAGCGCGAGCGGCATGCCTACATCATCCGCAACGCCCGGCTCGATCCGGACTATGCGATGGCCGAGCGGCGCACCATCACCATCGCCGGCCGCGCGATCGCGACGATGCTGGCGGCCAGCGGCGTCAACGACGTGCTGCGGACCTACTTCATCTCGCAGCGCGACAAGGTAGACTACAACCTTGCCTATATCGGCCGGGATTTCGAGGCGTCCAAGAAGGGCGAGTTCGATCAGGCCTACATGAACGCGCTCTACGAATATGGCGTGCGCCAGATCGTCGAGGGCCGCGCCTGGCACAAGCACCCGCCGGGTCTCGCCTCGCCGGACGCGGTGCCGACCCGCCCCAACTGGTTCGGTGGCCAAAGCGGCTCCCGAGTCGAGCGAGGCGCTGTCTCCCGATGAATGGCTGGGGCGGCTTGGAGCAGATGAAGGCGCTCCCACATTCGAGGGAGCAAAGCGAGTCGTCGATTGGTTCAAAAGCAAGGGGTGCGACGTAGGTCCGACTGCCAGTCAGGACGCATTCTACATTCGCGAGCTCACGGATGATGGAAAGTTTGCCTATCCATTCTTCATCAGGCGCTCCAGCGATGGACGCCTGGAGACCTCGTTGCAGTATCTGCAAACGCGCCTGGCATTCGCTCCCGGGGAAGATCGCCGGCGCCTCCACGAACGTTTGCGCGCGCTCCCCAAGCTCGATGTTCGGTCAACCGGCGGGCTGACCGGATGGCCCTCGTTCGATGTCGCGAAACTGCTTGATGATGAAGCCTGGGAAGCGTTCCAGGCGTATGCTGACGAAGTTCTTGAACGCGCCAGGTCGGCGGAAGCGAGTGGCGAGCCGCAATAGTTTGTCGGAATTTCAGGCTGGGGTGGCTGGCACGACTCATGCTGACCTCCTCTGGACTGAGGAGGTCAGCATGGACAAGAAAGCAATCGAGGTGCTGGCGCACCGGGCGGGCCTCGCCAGGGCGCTGGCGGAATTCCCCGACGATGTGGCGATCTCCGCCAGGCAGGCAGCCGACGTCGCGCAGAAGATCAGACGTCCGGCGGATCCGGTCGCCGAGCCCTGGCCGCCGATGAAGGCGGGGATGACGCTATGAGCGATCTGCACTGGATGACGGTGGGGGCGGCCGCGCGCGCCATCGCCGCGAAGGAACTCTCGCCGGTCGATCTCACGAAGGCGCTGCTCGACCGTATCGAGCGGCTCGATCCCAGGCTCAACGCCTTCATCCGCGTCGATGGCGAGGCAGCGATGGCCGCTGCCCTAGCTGCCGAAACCGAGGCGCAGTCGGGTCGGTTGCGCGGGCCGCTGCACGGTGTGCCCGTCGGCGTCAAGGACATCATCGACGTCGCCGGCCTGCCGACGACCTGCCATTCGAAGGTCCGGCAGCATCACATGGCGACCGCAGACGCGGTCTGCGTCGAGAAGCTGCGCGGCGCCGGCGCCATCGTGCTGGGCAAGCTCTCCACGCATGAGTTCGCCATCGGCGGGCCGAGCTTCGATCTCCCGTGGCCGCCCGCGCGCAATCCCTGGAACACCGATCATCATCCCGGCGGCTCTTCTTCCGGCTCCGGTTCGGGCGTGGCGGCCGGCCTGTTCCCGATGGCGCTGGGCACCGATACCGGCGGCAGCGTGCGCAACCCGGCGAGCTGCTGCGGCATCGTCGGCCTGAAGCCGACCTATGGCCTGGTCTCGCGCCGCGGCGTCTTTCCGCTCTCCTTCACGCTCGACCATGTCGGGCCGATGACGCGCACCGTCGCCGACAATGCGCTGATGCTGGAAGCGATCGCCGGCCATGATCCGCTCGATCCCGGCAGCGCGGTCGCTTCACAGGGTCACTACGCGGCGGCACTCGATCGCGGCATACGCGGCCTGCGTGTGGGCTTCGTCCGCCATTTCCACGAGATCGACACGCCCGCGAACCCCGAGGTCACCGCGGCGCTGGAGCATGTCGCGCGCAGCTTGCAGGTCGAGGGCGCCGAGGTGCGCAACATCACCTTGCCGACGCTCGGCGAGTTCGGCGCCGTGAACCGCGTGATCCTGCAAAGCGAGGCCTGGTCGATCCACGGACCTTGGCTCAGCGAGCGGCCCGGCGACTACGGGAAGCTGGGTCGCCAGCGTCTGATGGCCGGCGCCTTCATGAGCGCGGGCGACTACATGCTGGCGAGCCGCCGCCGCCTGCAGATGATCGCCGAGGTCGAGGCCGCCTTCCGCGAGGTCGATGTGCTGCTCTGCGCCAGCTCGATGGACCCGGCCTGCCGCATCGAGGATACCGCCGAAGTCGAGCGCACCTACCCGCGCCAGGCCCGCACGCCCTTCAACGTCACCGGCCATCCGGCGCTCGCCATGATGGCCGGCCTTTCGGTCGGCGGCCTGCCGGTCTCGGTGCAGTTCGTCGGCCGCTACTTCGACGAAGCCACGGTCTTCCAGGTGGCGCGTGCCTGGGAGCGCGTAGCGGGGACGGACAAAAAGCACCCGCCGATCGTCTGATCGGGGAAATAATTCGTTGAATTAGTTCTTGTCGTCCGAGCGGGCCTTGCCGGTCCGCCCGGCGGGCGCAACATACCGCCCATGACCCAGAAGAAGCTTCGCCTCGGCGCCTTCATGCGCCCCGTCAGCATCCACACCGCGGCGTGGCGCTATCCCGGCGGCACGCCGGACGCCAACTTCAATCTCAAGGCGCTGGTGAAGTACGCCCAGACGCTGGAGCGCGGGAAGTTCGATGCCTTCTTCATGGCCGATCACCTGGCCGTGCTGAACATGCCGATGGAGGCGCTGAAGCACAGCGCCACGGTGACCTCGTTCGATCCGTTGACGCTCCTGCCGGCGCTGGCGATGGCCACGAAGCATCTCGGCCTGATCGCCACCGCCTCGAGCACCTTCGAGCCCGCCTACACGATCGCCCGCCGCTTCGCCTCGCTCGACCATATCAGCGAGGGTCGCGCCGGCTGGAACCTGGTGACGACCTCCAATCCGGATGCCGCCTTGAACTTCGGCATGGACGACCAGATGCCCCATGCCGAGCGCTACGCCCGCGCCCGCGAATTCTTCGACGTGGTGACGGGTCTGTGGGATTCCTGGGCCGACGATGCCTTCATCCGGGACGTCGAGAACGGGATCTACTTCGATCCGGCGAAGCTCCATGTGCTCGACCACAAGGGCAAGTACCTGAAGGTCCGCGGGCCGCTCAACATCGCCCGTCCGGTGCAGGGCTGGCCGGTCATCGTGCAGGCCGGTGCGTCCGACGCCGGCCGCCAGCTCGCGGCCGAGACGGCGGAGATGGTGTTCGCCGCCGGCGGTCCGATCGAGGGCGCACGCGCCTTCTATGCCGACGTGAAGGAGCGGGCGAGGATGATCGGCCGCAACCCCGATCATATCAAGATCCTGCCCGGCGCCTTCGTGGTGGTGGGCGATTCGCTCGACGAGGCGAAGGAGAAGCGGGCGCGGCTCGACAGCCTTGTGAACTACGACAGCTCGATCGCCGCCGTCTCGATGGCGCTGGGCGTCGATGCCCGCAAGTTCGATCCTGACAAGAAGCTGCCCGACGACATTCCCGAGACCGAGGCCAGCAAGAGCGGCCGCGACAGGGTGATCGAACTCGGGCGTCGCGAGAATCTGACCGTGCGCCAGATCGCGGGACGCCTCGGCGGCTATGGCGGGCTCGGCATGCTGGGGACGCCGGCGATGATCGCCGACCAGATGGAGGAGTGGCTGGTGACGGAAGCCTGCGACGGCTTCAACGTCATGTTCCCCTACCTGCCGGGTGGGCTCGACGACTTCGTCGACAAGGTCGTGCCCGAGCTGCAGCGCCGCGGCCTCTTCCGTACAGAGTATGAAGGCACGACCCTGCGCGAGAATCTCGGACTGCCGCGGCCGGAGAACCGCTTTTTCGCGGAAAAGGCCAGGGCCGCGGAGTAAGCTCCGCGCCCATGAGCTTCGAGATCAAGGTCGGCAGCGCCGACGACGTTCAACGCATGGCCGCCTGGGCCAACGACGAAGGCTGGAATCCGGGCAATACGGATGCCCATGTCTTCTTCGCCACGGACCCCGGCGCATTCCTGATCGGCCGCCTCGATGGTGAGCCGCAGGCCTGCATCTCCGTCGTGAAATACGGCGCGGGCTTCGGCTTCCTGGGCTTCTACATCGCTCGGCCGGCGGTGCGCGGGAAGGGCTACGGGATCCAGGTCTGGCGCGCCGGTATGGCGCGGCTTGCGGGACGCAATGTCGGGCTCGACGGCGTCGTGGCGCAGCAGGGCAACTACACGAAGTCGGGCTTCCGGCTCGCCTGGAACAACATCCGGCACGAGGGCGCGCCTCCGTCGCCCAAGCCGCCGACCGGCGTCACCTTCGCCGATGCGCGCAGCATCGGCTTCGACCGGCTTGCCGCCTACGATCGCCGGTTTTTTCCCGAGGCCCGCGATTCCTTCCTCGCCTCCTGGATCTCGCTGCCGGAGCGGGCGTCCCTGGTCGCGCTACGGGACGGCGAGATCGCGGGCTTCGCCGTGATGCGTGCCTGTGCCGCCGCCTCCCGCGTCGGCCCGCTCTACGGCGCGACGCCGGAAATCGCCGCCACTCTGGTGGGAGCACTCGCGACCACGCTCGGCGCGACTGCTGTCGCCATCGACGTGCCCGATCGCAACAAGCCGGCCGTGAAGCTCGCCGAACAGGTCGGGCTCAAGCCCTCCTTCGAGACCGCCCGCATGTACACGGGGGCGGATCCCGACGTCGACTATGCCGGCCTGTACGGCGTGACCAGCCTGGAGCTCGGCTGATTCATCGGAGCGCGCCACTGGAGAGGCGCGCTCCAAGGAAGTCTTTCCTACTGCGCCTTCCTGATGTTCCAGAAGACCGGCGCCGGCGAGGACAGGCTGCCGGTCACGTTCTTGCGGATCGCCATCGGGATGTTGAACTGGCCGAGCTGGGCAAAGGTCGGATACTCCGACTCGCGGACCTGAACCGCAGTCGCCAGTTCCTTGCGCTTGGCCGGGTCGGTCGTCTTGGCGAAGGCGTCGCGCAGCTCCTCGATCTTGGCGTCGCACGGCCAGCCGATCGCGGCCTTGTCGCAGGCGGCGCCGACGAAGGCCGAGACGATGGGATTGAGCAGGTCGGCCGACACCCAGGAGGTCATGAACGCGCTCCAGCCGCCGGCGTTCAGCGGCTCCTTGCGGGCGCGGCGCGACAGCACCGTCTGCCAATCCATGGCCTGCATGTCGACGACGAAGCCGCCGCGCTCCAACAGCGATTTCGCGATCGGGGTCAGGCGGCCGGTGTTGGTGTCGGTGGCGAACAGCAGCACGACGGGCGTGCCGTCATAGCCTTCCTGCTTGAGGATCTCCTTGGATTTGGCGAAGTTGGACTCGAGCTTGTCCTCGAAGCCCGCGTCGGTCGCATAGGGCGTGCCGCAGATGAAGAGTGCCTTGCACTCCTTGAAGTATCTCGGGTCGTTGATGGCGGCGAGCAGGAAGTCCTTCTGGTTCAGCGCATAGAGCGCGGCCTGGCGGATCTTCGCGTTGTCGAACGGCTTGTGCAGCACGTTGAAGCGCAGGCTGTACTGGCTGCCCAAGGGGTTGAGATCCTTGACCTCGATGTTCTTGTCCTTCTCGATCAGCGGCAGCATCTCGATCAGCGGCTGCTCGAGGATGTCGATCTCGCCGGTCATCAGCGCGTTGGCCGCGGTCTGCGGATCGGTGATGTTGATCCACTCGACCCGGTCGACATAGACGTTCTTGCCGCCCGAGAGAGCCGAGGGCGGCTCGGCGCGCGGCTTGTAGTCCTTGAACTTGTCGTAGACCGTCTTCTCGCCCGGCCGCCACAGGTCGGCGCGGAACACGAACGGGCCGGAGCCGATGAACTCCTTGATCTGCGTGTTGCCCGGCGTCTCGGCGATGCGCTTGGGCATGATGAACGGCACGTTCGAGCTGGGCTTGCCGAGCGATTCGATGACCAGCCCGTAGGGCTCGGTGAGGGTGAGCGTGAAGGTCTTGTCGTCGACGGCCGCCAGAGCCTTGGTGAAGCCCATGAGCTTCTGGCCCATCGCGTCGCGCGAGGCCCAGCGCTTGATCGAGGCGATGCAGTCCTCGGATGTCACCGACGCCCCGTCATGGAACTTTAGCCCATCGCGCAGGGTGAATGTGTAGGTGAGCTTGTCGTCGCTCACCTTCCAGCTCTCCAGCATCTGCGGCTTGACGTCGAGCTTCTCGTCGACCGCCAGCAGCGTGTCGTAGACCATGTAGCCGTAGTTGCGGACGATGTAGGCGGTGGTCCAGATCGGGTCGACGATCTTGACGTCCGAATGCTTGACGACCTTCAAGGTCTGCGCCTCGGCCGTGACCGAGAACAGCGCTGTCGTTGCCGCGGCGAGGGCGGCCCATTTCATTTTCCGCATCACATCTGCCTCCTTGTTCTGTCGTTTTCCCGATTCTATCGTCCCATTGCGGTGCCTATGCAATAGGCATGCCTTTGCGGGGAGCAGAAATCATGTCCATTCGGCCCGATTCGATCCGAAACGTCTCCTGGGCCGTGGTCCGGGACGGCACCGAGAGGCGCCACATCTACCGCCGCGAGGTCGACCTGCACTTGAAGGACGGCCGCATCGTCGAGATCACGCCGGCCGGCGCCCGTCCAACGGGACCGGGCGAGACCGTGTTCGATGGCAAGGGCCTGTTGGCCCTACCCGGCCTGATCAACATTCATTCCCATCCCTCCACGGAGCCCGGCTATCGCGGCGTGCGCGAGGATCACGGCGTGCCCGAGCAGCAGATGACGGGCCTGATGGAGCGGCTGCAGGCCTTTCGCCTCGGTGACGACGGCCGCCAGGGCGCGGCGACGATGGCCTATTCCGAAATGCTGCGCGCCGGCACCACGACGGCGTGCGACGTCACCGTGCCGTTCGAGGGCTGGCTGGAGACGATGGCGCGGAGCGGCATGCGCTTCTACGCGGCGCCGACCTTCGCCTCCGCGCGCTGGGGCATGGCGGCGCCGCAGACCGTGACCTGGAAATGGGACGAAGCCGCCGGCGTCGCGCAGTTCGAGAAGGCCAGGCGGGTCATGGACGAGGCGGAGGCGCACAATTCGGGACGCCTGGGCGCCGTGGTCTTTCCGGCGCAGATCGACACGGTGACGCCGGAACTGTTCGCCGCCGGCCGCAAGCATGCCGACGACACGGGCCGCCGCTTCTCGACCCATGTCGGCCAGTCAGTGGTCGAGGTGCGCGAGATGATCCGCCGCCACAATATGACGCCGATCCAGTGGGCGGCACAGAACGGGCTGATGAAGTCCGACACGATCATGGCGCACTGCATCCTGCTCGACGACCATCCTCAAATTAACTGGCACACCCGCAAGGACCTCGACCTGATCGCGGAAGCGGGCGCGTCGGTGGCGCACTGTCCGCAGCCCTTCGCACGCTACGGGCTCGCGATGGACCATGTCGGCCGCTATCGCGCGCGCGGCGTCAACGTCGGCCTCGGCACCGACTGCGCGCCGCACAATCTGATCGAGGAGATGCGGCTCGCCATCGTCGCCGGCCGCCTGATGAGCAAGGACATCCGCAGCCTCGACACGGCCGGCGCCTTCGAGGCCGCGACCTTCGGCGGCGCGGCGGCGCTCGGCCGCGACGACATCGGCGCACTGGCGCCCGGTATGGCGGCCGACATCGTGCTGGTCGACCTCGAGCATCCGCTGATGCAGCCGGCGCGCGACCCGCTGCGCTCCTTCGTCTTCCATGCCGCCGATCGCGCGGTGCGGACGGTGCTGGTCGATGGCGAGATCGTGCTGGAGGACGGCGACCCGGTGCATCTCGATCCGAAGGCCGCCATGGAGCGGCTCTCCGAAGCGCAGGCCCGCATGCTGCGCGATTCGGTCAAGCTCGACTATGCCCAGCGCCCCGGCGAAGTCATCTCCCCGCTGTCGCTGCCGATCGCTTGACTCTGTCATCCTGAGCGAAGCGAAGGATCTGGCGCAAGCAACGCAGTACTCTGGTCGCTCGGTCAGGTCCTTCGCTGGCGCTCAGGACGACAGTGGGGTCTACCCCTCGTTGCTTTCGTCCGGCGCATCCGGCGTCAGCGCCTGCGCAACCGCGTCGTCGACCTTCGCGAGCCAGATGAACTCGAGCGTGTTGCGGACTTCCTCCGGGATGTCGTCGTAGTCGCGCTTGTTGCGCGCCGGCAGCATGACCCGCGTGATGCCCGCGGCTGCGGCGGCCACGACCTTCTCCTTGATGCCGCCGACCGGCAGGACCAGGCCGCGCAGGCTGATCTCGCCCGTCATGGCGGTGTCGCTGCGAATCGTGCGGCCCGTCATCAGCGAAGCGAGCGCCATGAACATCGCGACACCGGCGCTCGGCCCGTCCTTGGGCGTGGCACCGGCCGGCACGTGGACGTGGATGTCGTTCTTCTCGAACAGAGCGGTGTCGATGCCGATCGACTTCGCCTTGTTCTTGATGACGCTGAGTGCGGCCTGCGCACTCTCCTTCATCACGTCGCCGAGCTGGCCGGTGAGGATCAGCCGTCCGTTACCGGGCGAGCGCGTGGCCTCGATGAACAGGATGTCGCCGCCCACCGGCGTCCAGGCGAGGCCGGTCGCCACGCCGGGCACGCTGGTGCGCATCGCCACGTCGTTCTCGAAGCGGACCGGTCCCAGCAGTTCCTCGATGTCGGCCTTGCCGATCTGCACCTTGGTTGCCAAGCCTTCGGCCACCTGCACCGCGACGTGGCGCAGCGCGCGGCCGATCTCGCGCTCGAGCCAGCGCACGCCGGCCTCGCGCGTATAGCCGTCGATGATCAGGCGCAGCGCCTCGTCGTCGATGCCAGCCTGTTCGGCGGTGAGGCCGTTGGCTTCGAGCTGGCGGCGCACGAGATAGCGCCTGGCGATCTGTAGTTTCTCGCCCGCCGTGTAGCCGGAGAGCTGGATGATCTCCATGCGGTCGCGCAGCGGGCCGGGGATCGTGTCCAGCATGTTGGCCGTCGCGATGAAGACGACGCGGCTCAGGTCGAACGGTACGTCGAGATAGTTGTCGCGGAACGTGCCGTTCTGCTCGGGGTCGAGCACTTCGAGCATCGCCGCCGACGGATCACCGTGCACGCCGCTGCCCATCTTGTCGATCTCGTCGAGCATCATCACGCAGTCGCGCGAGCCGGCCTTGCGGATCGCCTGGATGATCGTGCCGGGCAGGGCGCCGATATAGGTGCGGCGATGGCCGCGGATCTCGGCCTCGTCATGGACGCCGCCGAGACTGACGCGCGCGAACTTGCGGCCCATCGCCTTGGCGATCGATTGGCCGAGCGAAGTCTTGCCGACACCCGGAGGGCCGGCGAAGCACAGGATCGGCGCCTTGCCCTCGGGCGCCAGCTTGCGAACGGCAAGATACTCGACGATGCGCTTCTTGACCTTCTCCAGGCCGAAGTGATCGGCGTCGAGCACCTTCCGCGCCTCGGCGATGTCGATCGGCTGCGTCTCGGGCAGCGCCCAAGGCAGCTCGACCAAGGTGTCGAGATAGGTGCGGATCATGCCGTGCTCGGCCGACGCCTCGGGCGTGCGCTGCAGGCGGCGCAGTTCCTTGCGCGCGGCGGTCTCGGCCTCCGGCGGCATCTTCGCCTCGGTGATCGCCTTGTCGAGATCGGCGATCGCCTGCTTGTTGGAATCGTCCTCGCCGAGCTCGCGCTGGATGGCGGCCATCTGCTCTCGCAGCACCATCTCGCGCTGGCGGGCGTCGAGCGAGGTCTTGGTCTTGCTGCCGATCTCGCTGCTGATGCGCAGCACTTCGAGGCGCTTCGACAGGAGCTGGGTCACCTTGTCGAGGCGCGGCACGAGGTCGAGCGCCTCCAGGATCTCCTGCTTCTCGTTCGACTTGGAATCGAGGTAGGAGGCGGCGAGATCGGCGAGAGCGCCGGCCGAATCGGTGTTCTCGACGGTCTGGCGCAGCTCCTGCGGTACCTGCGGCAGAAGCTCCAGCGTGTCGCGGATCTGCTGCTTCAGCACGAGGAAGCGCGCTTCGATCTCCGGCCCGGTCGCGGTCGGCTCCACCAGATGCAGGCCGCGCGCCAGCAGGAACGGATGCCCCTCGACGAAATCGGTGATGCGGAAACGCTGCACACCCTGGCAGACGATGTGATGGTTGCCGTCGGGTGTCGTGACGTAGCGCAGGACGTTCGCCACCGTGCCGACCGCGTGCAGGTCGGCGGGTGCCAGCTCATCCTTCGCGGGGTCGCGCTGCAGCACCAGCAGGATCTGGCGCTGCTCGCGCACCGCCTGCTGGATGGCAGCGACCGACGAGGCGCGGCCGACGCTGACCGGAAAAACCATCTCTGGAAACAGCACGAGATCGCGCACCGGCACGACGATCAGAGCGTCGGACGGCAGGGGCTTCGTGTCGTCTTTCGCGTTCACCGGCTGCATCACTTCATCCTGCGGACTCATGGTTGCCTCCGCATGCCGGCCTTGGCCAGCGTCACCACCAGGCAACCGTTCGCCTCGAAGCGCCGGACCTCGCCATAGACGCCGGGCGGTAGCGCGATGCGGCGCTCAAAGCGGCCTTGCGGCAGCTCCATGCGATGGATTTTCGCCGTCCTGAGCTCGGCGGGAACAGTGCGCTCGCCCGACAGAACGAGCGTGCCGTTCTCGATCACGGCCTCGACCCTTTGCACGTCGACGCCGGGAAGCGCGGCCAGGATCAGCACTTCGCGCTCGGTCTCCAGCACGTCGACCGGCGGCTCCCAGCTGGGACGCAGGCGGCCTGCGGTCTGCGGCCTGAAGGTCTGCTGATGCAGCCGCTCGGCCTGCGCCAGCATCTGCAGCGCTTCCGACCACATCCAGTCTCGTGGATCGCCTCTCGTCATTGCCCGGGCCTCCAATACCCTGACCCAATGTGGGAATTGGGTCGGCCGGAGGCAACTAGCGTTGTCGACCCGGCACGAGGGCGAGCCAGAGGGCGATGACGGTCGAACCGATGGCGACGGCCTGCAGGGCGGACAATGGCTCGTTCAGCAGGAGAATGCCGCTCACGATCGCCACGATGGGAATGGCGATCGAGGAGAGCGCGGCCACCTGCGCTGGCAGCAGCTTCACCAGCATGAACCAGGTCGCAGTGCCCAGCGCCATCGGGATGGCGCCGGTATAGATGGTGGCGGCGAGCGCCTTGGTGGACGGCCAATGCGTGGGCAGTCCATCGAACACCAGCGCCCCCAGTGCGATGGGCGGGAGCGTGATCAGGACCTGCCAGAAGGTGAGCGAGAGGCCCATGCCCGACCAGTTCGTGCGCTTCACGACGAAGGTGCCGATGGCCCAGCAGAAGCCTGCCAGCAGGCCCCAGAAGAGTCCGGCGGGCGCGGTGGCGTAACTCTGGAAATTGGGGATCATCAGTGCGGCGACGGCGCCCGCGCCGATCGCGATGGCGGCCAGCAATCGCCCCGTGAGCTTCTGGCCGAACACGACGAAACCCAGTACCGCCACCCACAGCGGCATCGTGTAGGCCAGCACCGAGGCGTGGCCGGACGGAATGTAGAGCACGGCGAGCGAGGTCGCGATGTTCCAGATGCCGATGTTCATCGCCGAGGCGAGGATCAGCGCCGGCCACTTGCCCTTGGGCACGGCGAAGCTCTCGCGGCGGATCAGCAGGATCGTCGTCAGCATGACCACCGCCGACGACAGGACCAGGGTGCGGAACGTGAAGACCGGCAACTCCTCGAGCGCGATCCGGAACAGCGGCCAGTTGGTTCCCCAGATCAGGGTAAGCGCGCCGAGCAGCGCCAGCACCTTGGGCGAAACACGAGACATGGCTATTGAGCGCGATCAGGCCTGGTGGTCTTCGGGCGCCCGCAGGGTGCAGCCTTCGATGCGCCAGCTGCCGTCGGGCTGCTGCGCCATCGGATAGAAGGCAGTAACCGGCCGGCCATCGGGGCCGATCACATGCACCTTCTGCGGCACCATTCCGTCGAGCGTCACGATCTCGCGGAACTCGAAGACCTGCGGCTGGTAGACGGGACGGTAGCCCTGTCGCACCATGTCCATGAAGGTCTCGGCCGTGCCGAACAGGCGCTGGATGTCGGGCGAGGCGTAGCCGAAGGCGGCGCCGCCTTCGTCTCGGCGGAAGGCCTCGACCTGGCCCTCGATCACGTTGCGGATGGCGGTCCGGTCGACCGCCGATACCTGCGCCTGCGCCGGCAGCGCCAAAGCGAGCATCGCGCCGAGGAGGACAAGGAAGCGAAGGACCATGCGCGACATGTTACGCGCCCGGTTCGGGATGCGCGACTGCGTTGACGGCCGGTCGGCGCGTCGGCTGTTTATTGGAGCGGAACGGGTCGCCGGGTCGGCTGGGGCGTGACGGAAGAGGGCTGACCAGCCCCGGGGGCTGCGCCGAGGCGGCCGATGTTCACGTTGTAGGACAGGGAGGCCAGGTTGGTGCGCTCGCGGCCCAGGAAGGTGTTCTCGCGGGCGATCTCGGCGTTGAGATCGGCGATCAGCCGGTCGATCTGCTGCATCGAGCGCCTCGTATCGCTCTCGATGGCGCGCAGGTTGCGATGATCCGGGTCGGTGGCGCCGCCCACCATCAGGGCAAGGCGCACATTCTCCAGCAGATAGCCTGTCACGGAGGCCTGGGTGGTCACCTGGCTGGCCAGCGAATTCAGCGTGCCGACCGCCAGGGTCACGGCGTCCAGCCTGCCCTGCGCGGCGTTCCGCTGGTTCACCAGGTCGGGGTTGCCCGGTGTGGTGCCGGCCTGCAGGCGGGAGGTGATGCCGCTCACCAGTCCGGAATAGGCCCGCGTGTCGCCGGCGAGCTGGCCGCGCGTCGCATTGAACTGGGCCTGCTGGGCGGCGATGCCGTTGTTGAGTGCGGCCTGGTCGCTGCGTAGCTGCTCGATGGTCTTGCGGACCGTCTGCGTGCCGGTCTGGGTGATGGAAGGATTGGAATTCGCCGGAGGGGGCTGGCGGGTAGCGTGAAGACGCCGCCCTGTTCGCATCCGCTCAGGACGATCGCCACCAGGACAAGCGCGGATCGTGGAACTCTTAGCGCCATCTTCGGCCTCGAACTGCCCCGGTAGCCTCGATCAGGTGCCCAGACCTCGCGCCAGGACAAAATAAGGGCCGAATCGGGGCACGCGTCCCCAAATCCAGATGGCAGTCATGCCGATTGAAAGCAAGCGAAACCGACCGGTCTGCCGCCCTCGATAGCCTCCGCCATCGGGTCGTTTCAAGACCTTTCGAAGGGGGTGGGGCGGCGCCCGGTCGCAGCCCGAGATGGCCTGTCGACTCGGCTTGCATCGCCGGACCAGTTTCACTAGGGTGCGCCCCTCTTCGTCGGACCCATCGGGGTTCGGCTGTGCGCCCGTAGCTCAACTGGATAGAGCATCTGACTACGAATCAGAAGGCTGGAGGTTCGACTCCTTCCGGGCGCGCCATTTCTCCTCAGCCATAACTCCAAGCGGACCAACTGTTCACTGAAAGCCTGCCGGCTCCGCGTTGCGGCTAGGCCGTCTCGCCGACGGCCTTGCGGAAGCGGGCGAGGGCCATGGTGAACAGGAGAAAGCCGATGACGGCCAGCGCGATGAACTGAGGCCATACCGTCTCGAATCCGGCGCCGCGGAAGAGGATCGCCTGGCCGAGCATGATGAAGTGCGTCGTCGGGGCTGCCAGCATCAGGTACTGGACGATCTCGGGCATGCTCTCGCGCGGCGTCGTGCCGCCCGACAGCATCTCCAGCGGCAAGAGCACGAGGATGAGCAGCAGCCCGAATTGCGGCATGGACCGCGCGACGGTCGCCAGGAACACGCCGAGCGACGTGGCGGCGAAGAGGTGCACGGCGGCGCCGGCCAGGAACAGGGCGACCGAGCCCTGCAGCGGCACGGCGAGCAACCCCTGCACGACGAGCAGCAGCGAGAGCGCGCAGGCTGCCAGCACCACCAGCGCCATCGACCAGATCTTGCCCGCCATGATCTCGAGCGGCGTGACGGGCATGACCAGGAGATGCTCGATGGTGCCGTGCTCGCGTTCGCGGATCAGCGCCGCCCCGGTCAGGATGATCGACAGCATGGTGACGTTGTTGACGACCTCGATCACCGACCCGAACCAGGAGATCGTGAGCGACGGGTTGAAGCGTGCGCGCAAGGCAAGCTCGACGGGTGCCGGGACACTGGCGCGATAGCGCCGGACGAAGGCCTCGATTTCGCTGGCAACGATGCTCTGGATGTAGCCGGCGCCGGTGAAGGCCTGGCTCATGCGCGTGGCGTCGACGTTGAGCTGGATGGTCGGCCGGCGACCGGCCAGCAGGTCGCTCTGGAATTCGGGTGGGATGTCGAGGGCGAAGGTGTCGATCCCGGCATCCATGCGATGATCCATCTCGGGCGGCGCGATCATCGACGGCGGCATGAAGAAGGGTGGGAAGAAGGCGTCGGCGATGCGCGCAGACAGCGGCGAGCGGTCCTCGTCGACGATGGCGATCGCCGCCTTGCTGAGCTGCTCGGGCATCGCCGTCGACGCGCTGTAGATCGAGAAGGAGAAGGCGAAGACGATCAGCGCCAGCATCGCGGGATCGCGGGCAAGCCCGCGCAGTTCCTTGATTCCGAGATAGATGATGTTGGCGGCGCGCATCGGTCAGGTCTCCTGCTTGCGCAGCAGGACGGCGCTCAGGCCGACCAGCAGCGGCGCGGCGATCAGCAGCGGCACGAACGACGCCTGCAGGTCGCCGAAGCCCAGCGCCTTGGAGAAGGTCCCGCGCGCGATCGTCAGGAAATGCGTCATCGGATAGGCCTGTCCGATCGCGGCGCCGATGCCCTGCAGCGACGATACCGGGTCGATCATGCCGGAGAACTCCATCGCCGGAATCATCGTGCCGATGGTCGTGCCGAAGATCGCCGCCGATTGGCTGCGCATGAAGGTCGAGAACAGGAGGCCGATGGAGGTGGCGGCGAGGACGTAGAGAAGCGCGCCGCCGGCCAGGGCCGCGAAACTGCCCTTGAACGGCACGCCGAAGGCGGTCACGGCGAGCAGGGTCAGCAGCAGGAAATTCACCATGCCGACGACGACGTAGGGAAACTGCTTGCCGATCAGGAATTCGAGCCGGGTGACCGGGGTGACGTAGAAGTTGACGAGCGAGCCCAGCTCCTTCTCGCGCACGATGCTGAGCGTCGTCAGCATGGCGGGGATCAGGAGCAGCAGCATCGGGATGACGGCCGGAACCATGGCCACCAGGCTGCGGATGTCGGGATTGTAGCGGAACCGGACTTCGAGATTGGCCAGCGGCGTGGCCAGTGACGTGCCCGCCAGCCATTTCGCATGCATGCCCCGGACGTAGCTGCGGGCGGTCTCGGCGCGCGACGGCATGGCGCCGTCCAGCCAGGCGCCGATCTCGACCGTGCGCCCGCGGGCAATGTCGCGGGCGAAGTTGGGCGGGATCTCGATGGCGAGGCTGAGCTCGCCGGAGCGCATGCGGCGATCGAGGTCGTCGTAGTCTTGGAGCGGCGGGCGCTGGATGAAATAGCGCGAGCCCGCAATGTTGAGGACATAGTCGCGGCTCGTCGTCGTGCCGTCGCGGTCGAGCACGGCGAAGGTCAGATCCTCGACGTCCATGTTGATGCCGTAGCCGATGACGAACATCAGGATGACGCTGCCAAGCAGGGCAAGCGTGGCGCGAATCGGATCGCGGATGAGTTCGATCGCTTCGCGACGCGAGTAGGCCAGCAGGCGCCGCAGTTCGAACGAGCGACTGGGCGGCGGCGTCGATGCTTCCGGACGCACCGGCGGTGCGACGTCCGTTGCCGCTGCGTCGCCGTCGTTGCCGGAGGCATCCTGCAGCCAGCCGACGAAGGCTTCCTCCAGCGTGGCGACGCCGCGCCGGGCGACGAGGGCGGCCGGGCTGTCGCTGACCAGCACGCGCCCGGCATGCATCAGTGACACGCGATCGCAACGCTCGGCCTCGTTCATCAGATGGGTCGAGATGAAGATGGTGACCCGCTCGCGGCGGGCGAGGTTGATCAACATCCGCCAGATGGCGTCGCGGGCGATCGGATCGACACCGGACGTCGGCTCGTCGAGGATCAGCAGGGTGGGTTTGTGAATCACCGCCACGGCAAGCGACAGGCGCTGCCTCTGGCCGAACGGCAAGGTCGGGGGCAGGGCGTCCAGCACGTCGAGCAGTTCGAAACGTCCGGCGACCTCCTGGACGCGGCCCTTGATCGTCTCCTCGGGCAGGTGGAACAGGCGGGCATGGAGGTCGAGGTTCTCCCGCACGGTCAACTCGCTGTAGAGCGAGAAGGACTGCGACATGTAGCCGACGCGACGGCGGGTCTCGAAGTCTTGGGCGTCGACCGGTTGGCCGAATAGCCGGGCCTCGCCCTCGCTGGACGGAAGCAGCCCGGTCAGCATCTTCATGGTCGTGGTCTTGCCGCAGCCATTGGACCCCAGAAATCCGAAGATTTCGCCCCGCTCGATGCGCAGGTCGACATGGTCGACGGCGACGAAATCGCCGAAGCGCTTGGTCAGGCCGTGCACCTCGATGGCAACCTCGGCGTCGTGCCCGTTATCGGGAGGCGGCGCCTCGGCCGGCCGATGGTCGCGGCCCCGCTCGCCGGGGAGCAGGGCGATGAAGGCCGCCTCGAGCGAGGTGCTGCCAGTGCGCGCGAGCAGATCGAGCGGGCTGCCGGTCGCGATCACGCGGCCGGAATCCATCGCCACCAGCCAGTCGAAACGGGCCGCCTCCTCCATGTAGGCGGTCGCCACGATGACGCTCATGCCGGGCCGGGCCGCGCGGATGCGGGCGATCAGGTCCCAGAACTGGCGGCGCGACAGGGGATCGATGCCGGTCGTCGGTTCGTCAAGGATGAGAAGGTCGGGATCGTGAATGAGGGCACAGCACAGGCCGAGCTTCTGCTTCATGCCGCCCGACAGCTTGCCGGCGGGACGATCGACGAACGGCGCCAGGCCGGTGGCCTGCGTCAGCTCGTCGATGCGCCGTTTGCGCTCGCGTCGGCCATGACCGAACAGGCGGCCGAAGAAGTCGATGTTCTCGGCCACCGTGAGGGTGGCGTAGAGGTTTCGCCCCAGCCCCTGCGGCATGTAGGCGATTCGCGCGCAGGCGCGGCGGCGATGCCGGCCGCTCGCCATGTTGCCGCCCAGCACCTCGACGTTACCGGTCTGTACGCGACGCGCGCCGGCCACCAGCGCCAGCAGGCTCGACTTGCCGACACCGTCCGGCCCGATCAGGCCGACGATGCTTCCGGCCGGCAGCTCGAGGTCGATGGCCTCCAGCGCGCGCACCCTGCCATAGCGAAGGCCGACGCCGCGCACCCGGGCGACGGGGGCGGTCATGGGGGCAGCTTCACCGCCAGGTTGGCCGGCCAATCGACCCTGGGATCGGTCCGGACGTAGGCTACGCCCGGCAATCCGGTCTTCACCTGGTCGAGGTTCTTGCTGAGCAGGGCCGGATCGATATTGGCCTTGATGCGGAACATCAGCTTCAGGCGCTCGACGGCCGTTTCGACGCTTTTGGGCGTGAACTGCGCCACGTCCGCCACGAAGGTGACGCGGGCCGGCAGGACGAATTGCGGCGCGGTGTCGAGGATCAGCCGCACCTCGCTGCCCATGGCGATGCGGCCGGCCGCCTCGGTCGGCAGGAAGAACGTCATGTAGACGTCGGAAAGGTCGACCATGTTCAGGACCCTGCCGCCCGCCGCGAGGACCTCGCCGGGCTGGGCGACGCGATACTGCACGCGGCCGTCGCGCGGTGCCTTGAGCGCGCTGTCGTCGATGTCGGCCTGGATCCTGTCGATCGTGGCGAGCGCCGCCTCGTAGGCGGCCTGGGCGCCCACGACCTGGGAGTCGGCCGTTCCGATGGCGGCGTCGGCCGCCGCGACCTGCGCCTCGGCGGCGGCGAGCGCGGCCTTGGCGCCGTCATGACGCGCCCGATCGTCATCGAGAACCTGCTGTGCGGTGGCGCCCTTCGGCGCCAGCTCCTCCGAGCGTGCCATGCGCCGGCGCGCCGCGTCGACCTCGGTGTGGCGCTGCGTCACCAGGGCGAGCGCCGCGCGTTTCTCGGCCTGGCGCTGCGTTACCCGCGAGCGTGCCGTGTCGATTTCGATCCGCGCCTGTTCGAGTGCCGCTTTGACCTCGCGGAGCCGGGACCGCAGCACCCGCGTGTCCATGTTCGCCAGGACCTGGCCAACCCGCACGAAATCGCCCTCGTTGACCAGGATGTCTTCGACGCGCCCCGCCAGCTTGGTCGAGACGTCGATGTCGACGGCCTCGATCCGGCCGTTGCCGCTGGCGAAGCCGGGCGGCAGCGACGGCGCACGCAGCCAATGCCATGCCGCATACGCCGCGCCCGCGACGAGCATGACGAGGACGATCCTCGACAGCCAAGCTTGTGACACGGTCATGTGGGTTCGAGGGCTTGGTTCATAAAGGCGCGATTAGGACACCGTCCGCTCGCGCTCCACGTTGATCTGGATCAACCCTCGGCGGCGGCTTCCCGAGTCCCCACGATTAGCCCCTCGATCAGGGAACCCGCGGTGCGGCCCTTGGGCGGGAGCCGGCTGAACGATCGAGCTGATGTGACCTTCCCGCTGCTACGGTGATCGTCGTGCTCCAAATAGCAATCCGTCCTGCTTTTGGAGCTTGCACCGGACCGACTATGCTGCCGGCCGTGCCCTGAGGGAGACTGCGCCGATCGATGCAGAAGACATTCGTCAACCTGATGCGCGGCGATCCCGCGCCCCGGTTCGAGGCCGCGACCGCGAGCAACCCACGGTATATTTTCGACACGGTGGCGGGCCGCTACGTCGTGCTCTGCTTCTTCGTTTCGGGCGGCACGCCCGGTGCTGCCGCGGCGCTCGAGGCAGTGGCCGCCAACCGGCACAGGTTCGACGACGAGCGCCTGTGCTTCTTCGGTGTCACGGTGGACCCCGCCGACAGGGACGACGGCCGCATTCAGCAGAGCCTGCCGGGGGTGCGCTACTTCCGGGATTTCGACGGCAGCGTTTCCAGAAGCTACGGCGCGATTCCACGCGAGGCCGCGGCCGGCGAGCCGGTCAACGCCCGGCAATTCTGGGTCCTGCTCGATCCCACCCTGCGCGTGCTGGATGTCGTCCCCTTCAAGCCGGGCGGGTCGGACTGCGCCGAGTTGTTCGCCCGACTCGACGCGTTGCCGCCGCCGCACCTGCATGCCGGCCAGCCGCTGCAGGCGCTGATCCTGTTCCTTCCCGACGTCTTCGAGCCCGACTTCTGCCGGCACCTCATCGAGCTGCATGAGGCAGACGGCGGCCGCGACACGGGCTTCATGAACGACGTTGCTGGAAAGACCGTCGAAGTGCTGGACGCCGCCCGCAAGCGCCGACGCGACCACATCGTCGAGGACGAGAGCGTCATCCTCCCAGTGCAGCGGCGTATCAAGCGACGCATCGTGCCGGAGATCGCCCGCCTGTTCTTCTTCGACGCCACGCGCATCGAGCGTTATCTCGTGGGCTGCTACACTGAAGAGGATGGCGGCCACTTCGCCGCGCATCGTGACAACACGACCCGGGGCACGGCGCATCGGCGCTTCGCAGTCTCGATCAACCTCAACGACGATTTCGAGGGCAGCGAAGTGAGCTTCCCGGAATACGGCCCGCGCGGCTTCAAGCCGCCCGTGGGCGGCGCCGTGGTGTTCTCCTGTTCCCTGATGCACGCCGTGTCAGCGGTGTCCCGCGGCCGGCGCTACGCCTTCCTGCCGTTCCTCTACGACGATGCCGCGGCCAGGATCCGCGCAGCGAACAACCGGTTCCTCGATCCGTCGGTGGGCACGTACAAAGGCGGCTGACTTACGCGCTTTCAGCCCTCGCGCCCCGCCGCATCCAGAAGCAGCCGCCATGCTTCTCGATGCCGTCGAAGTGAGATCCTTCAAATACCTCCAGCGCCGCGGGCATGAGGGCCGGGCTGCTCGAGACGAGGCCATTGGGCAGCAGGATCTCGTCGGCGCCGCCGCCGCCCATCAGATAGCTCATCAGCAGATACTGCTCGTTGAAGAACCGGCTGCGCCAGGCATCCGGGTAGTCGCAGGGAAAGAAGATGTCGTGCAGGCCCCAGATGATACCGGGCGCGAGCAACGGCAGGATCTCCATGAAGAAAACCGTGACTTCGGAGTTCTGGAAGGACCGGTGCGAGTTGTCGACGAACAGGATCGCGTCGCCGGGCAGATCTGCGAAGAACGTCATCTCGACCTCCTCGCACGGACGGCGGACGATCTGGTCGCAGATCGCATCGACGTCGCGCCGGGGGTGCGGATCGACCGAAACGATCCGGGTGCGCAGGCCATGATCCTCGATCGCGCGACGGGCGAACTTGGTCGAATTGCCCGAGCCGATCTCGACATAGATCGAAGGATTGTGCCGGGCGAGCAGACCGTAGAGCGACACGGCATCGAGGCCGGGAAGGGAGCCGTTCATCCAGCGAGGAGTCCGATCGCCGTCGTCGGCGCGCGCCGGAATTCTCTCGAACCACGGGCGGAGGCTTGCGAAGTACGCGAACAGCGCCTTGTAGTCATCGGCCGATTCCTGGGCCTTCCGCGTCAACGCCAGGACGCCGGGCGACCTGCTCCAGTCCCGCTGCCTGGGAAGGTAGGTGTAATCAAAGACAACGTGCCGTCTGCGGCCGGACCGTGCTGCGTCGAGCAACCATCGCAGGGGAGACATCGCGCCTTATTGGCACAAAGCTCCCGCCTGTCCAAACGGCGGTTGCCGGCCTAGACTTGCAGCGCGTGTCCAACTTCCTTCGCGTCGCCGGCCTCTTGGGCCTCCTCGTCGTTGCCGGCGCAACGATTTGGCTCTTTCGGATCGATGAGCTGAAGGTCGCAGGGCCGCTGACGGATTACTTCCTCTATCTCGTGGTGCTGCTCGTCCTCGTGATCGGGCTGGCACGCTGGCCGCGCCTTTCGGGTGCACTGCTGGCGTTGGCCTGCCTCGACTTCACCTGGGGGCTGGGATCGTGGGCTCTGGCGCCGCCCGGCTCGCCGTCGCTGCTGCCGCCGGTCAGCGCCGAGCCGGCGCGCTTCCAGTGGCATCCCTTGCTGCAGGCCGTGCCGGCCCGCGGCCTCGCCTTCACGAGCGCGACGGGCCTCGCCATCCGGCATTCCTCCGAGGGCACGCGCGGTCGCGATCCCGATCCGGCGCGCCTGGTCGATGGCGGCGTGGTGGCGACGTTCGGCGGATCGGCGACCTACGATATCGGCAATGGCGAGGGCGACACCTGGCCCGATCGATTGGACGAGGCGTTGCGCGACGACAGGCTGGTCGTCGTCAATCATGGCGTACCGGGCTACACGACGGTCGAGCACGTGCTGCAGACGGCTTTCTACCCCGAGAAGTTCGGCACGGCGCCGCGCTGTGCCGTCTACTTCGTGGGCTGGAACGACCTGCGCAACGCGCACATTCCCGACCTCGACGCCGGCTATGCCGACTTCCACATGCCGAGCCAGGTCGATTCCCTGAAGGTCC
The DNA here is from genome assembly GCA_017990895.1 of Reyranella sp. Classification (GTDB taxonomy): domain Bacteria; phylum Pseudomonadota; class Alphaproteobacteria; order Reyranellales; family Reyranellaceae; genus Reyranella. Next base: position 6,429 of record JAGNNA010000004.1, on the reverse strand, counting down.
GGCGCATCGGCGGCTCCAACGTCACGATCTCGCCGTTGCTCACGGTGCTGGCCCGACTCGCCGCCGCCGAGGTCGACACGGTGCGCTATGCCAAGGACCCGTATGCGCTGCCGCCCACCAGCGGGCCCGATCCGGCCGCGGCGGCGATCTTCGAGCGCAATGTGCGGTCGATCTCCGCCATCAATCGTGCTCGCGGCACGCCGACGATCTGGGTCGGGCAGATCGTCAATCGCGACCGCCTGAAAGGGGACGGCCTCTACGGCTGGCTGCCCCGCGTGCGCGATCGCGACCTCTGGCCCCTGCTGCAGCAGTCCAACGCGTTGCTGGAGAAGACGGCGCGGGCGCTAGGCGATCCCTATGTCGCCCTGCCGGTCGATGCGTTCGGTCCGGCCGACTTCGTCGACGAGGGGCACTTTTCCGCTGCGGGCGCGCGGCGCTTCGCCGAGCTGCTGGCGCCGGTCGTGCGCCAGACTTGCCGCTAGGCGTGCGGGATTCTACTCCTGTCGGCATGGTTCCTCCGTCCCGCGTGATCCTCATCACCGGTGCCTCCTCGGGCATCGGCGCCGCAACCGCCCGCGCGCTGGCCGCGCCCGATACGGCACTGGCCCTGCATGCCCGCCGCAACCGAGCGGGACTGGAGCGCGTGGCGGGCTTCGCCGCCGGTGCGGGTGCGCAGACCCTGATCCTCGAAGGCGACCTTGCCGAGTCAGGCACGGCGGGGCGCCTCGTCGATGAAACGGTCAAGGCGTTCGGACATCTCGACGTGATCGTGAGCAACGCGGGCTTTGCCAATCGCACGCAGGTCGGCGAGCTCGACCGCGCGGCTTGGGATGCCAGCCAGAACGCCATGACGGCGGCCTTCTTCGAACTGGCGACGGCGGCCAAGCCGTGGCTGGTCAAGGCCGGACCGGCGGGGCGCCTGGTCGGCGTCTCGTCCTTCGTTGCCCATGCTTTCGCGCGCGGCCTCATGACCTTTCCGGCCTCGGCCGCGGCCAAGGCCGGTGTCGAGGCTTTCGCCAGGGCCTTCGCCGTCGACATCGCCGGTTCGGGCGCCACCGTGAACTGCGTCGCGCCGGGCTTCATCGAGAAGGATCCGGATGCCCACGCGGCCGTGCCGCGCGCCGGCATGGAGAAGGTGACCCAGTCGATCCCGATGGGCCGCTACGGCAAGCCTGCGGAAGTGGCGGCCCTGATCGCCTTTCTCTGTTCGCCGGCCGCGAGCTACATCACCGGCCAGACGCTGCACGTGAACGGCGGCGTTACGCTGTAAGGCCGAGCGTAGCTCGGCCCGATAGCGTCAGGACATCGCGAAGCGATGTCCGGGAGCGCCAAAGAACGGAAAGACTTACCCGATCGAGCGCACCAGTCGGATGACGTCGATTCCCTTGGTGTCGATGCCGAACCAGTCGAGGTAGAGCGGCACCTGGTGGTCGAGCATGTGCCGGCCATGGTGAATGCGGCGCCCGTGGGTGCGGGCGCGCTTCAGCAGCGGCGTCTCGACCGGGCTCATGATCACGTCGGCCACGACGACGTCGGGGTCGAGTGTCATCGGGTCGAAGGCCTGCGGGTCGCCGGGACGCAGGCCGAGCGCCGTCGCGTTGATCGCAATGTGGATGCCCTTAGGCGGCATGCTGACTTCCGCAACCGGCACGTCGGGGTAGTAGTTCAGCAACCGATCGATCGCCTTGCCGGCCCGCGCCTCCTGCAGCTCGGTGACCAGCAGGCGGCCGACGCCGGCTTCGCAAAGAGCGGCGGCGATGGCGCCGCCGGCGCCGCCCAGGCCGACCAGCCAGACGCTGGCGCCCTTCACGCGATGACCCTGCGCTTCCAGTCCGCGGACGAAGCCCAGCCCGTCGACATTGTCGCCCGCCGCCACCCCGTCGGGGTCGCGGCGCACCAGATTGACGCTGCCGGCCGCCATCGCCCGGGGCGTGGCGCGACCCACCATGTCGAGCATGGCGGTCTTGTGCGGGATGGTGACGGTGAAGCCGCCGAGGTTGCGCATCTTGGCCAGTGCGTCGAGCATCAGCGGCAGGAGATCGGCGCCCCCCTCGAACGGCAGCCAGACCGCATTGACGCCGGTGGCGGCGAAAACCTGGGACATCACGCCCGTCATGCGCAGCTGGCGGATGGGATCGCCGATCGTGCCGTACAGGCGCGTGGCGCCGTTGACCTGGAACAGGCCGTCGAAGAGTTGTGGATCTGTCGGGTTCATGAGCCCCCAAAAGAAAACGGCGGAGCCTGCGCTCCGCCGTCGATCTTGGCCGTGCAGGATGCGCTGCGCTAGAGATTCTTCAGCACGTACTCTGCCGAGGAAACCTCGAAGGCGCCCGGCTTCTCGACGAAGAGGTGCTTGATGACGCCGTCCTCGACGACCATGGCGTAGCGCTGGCTGCGCGTGCCGAGGCCGAACTTCGAGCCGTCCATGGTGAGGCCCATCGCCTGGGTGAACTCGCCGTTGCCGTCGCCCAGCATCATCACCTTGTCTTCGGCCTTTTGGTCCTTGCCCCAGGCGCCCATCACGAAGGCGTCGTTCACGGAAATGCAGGCGATCGTGTCAATGCCCTTCGCCTTGAGAGCAGCTGCTTCGGCCACGAACCCGGGCACGTGCTTTGCTGAACAAGTGGGCGTGAAGGCACCCGGCAGGGCGAAGGCGACGACCTTCTTGCCCGGTGCGAAAAGCTCTTCGGTGGTCACGGCCTTGGGGCCTTCGGGACCCATGGTGCGCAGCGTGGCGCTGGGGACCTTATCGCCGACTTTCGCCATTATTAGCTCCTTGATAGACGCCGCCCAACCGCGGCCTTTGCGAACCGGCGGACCCTAGGCCGGGGTGCGGTTTTTGTCCATGCAAGGCCGACACTGGAAAGCCGGCGGGTACCGGTCCTTGATCTTTGGCCGGACAATCCCCATGGATATAGCAGAACATTCGCCATGCCCGGTTCCAGCTCTCCTGCCGCCACATTGGTCGGTCGTTTCCTGGTCGCTGCGCCGTCCATGCCCGACGAGCGCTTCCAGAAGAGCGTCGTCTTCATCTGCAAGCACGATGACGACGGTGCGCTGGGAATCATCGTGAACAACAAGGTCGACGACCTGCCGCTCGGACAGGTCTACAAGCAGCTCGGCATCGAGGTGCCCAAGAAGACCGCGGACTTGCCGGTCTTGTTCGGCGGCCCGGTCGAGACCTCGCGCGGGCTGGTGCTGCACTCGGCCGATTACAAGCGTGACGAGACCCTGCTGATCGACGGCGGAATGGCGCTCACCGCCTCGCTCGAAATCCTGAAGGACATGGCGGGCGGCACCGGACCCAAGAATGCCTGGCTGGCGCTCGGCCATTCCGGGTGGGCGCCGGGCCAGCTCGACCGCGAGATGCAGGACAATGCCTGGCTGGTGGTCGATGCCGACGCGGAGCTGGTATTCGACGCGGATCTCGCCGCCAAGTGGCAGCGTGCGCTCGACCGGCTGGGTCGCGGTCTGCCTGGAGGCAAGTTCGATCTCGCCTCCTTCTCTCCCCAGTCCGGTCGCGCCTGACGGTTTCGCCGTCATCGGATGCATGCATTGAGGTGCATGAGGTGTGCGTTCGCGCGCCAAGATTGCGCTTAACTTCCCCAGGCGAACGGGCCTATAGGGACAGGCACGTCGACTGCCTGCCTCCCTTCGCGGAAGACGGAGCGTAACCGGGACGTCCGCGTTCCTTCCCCAATCCCAATAGGGAATGCGGGCGTCCCGTCCTCGCGTCGATCGCCTCTTACTCGGCAGCGATCGACTGGCTGGCCGGGCTCCTGTACGCAGCGAGAAGCGATGCTTCGCGCTCCTTCGCGGCTTTTACGTTCTTCTCCTTCACGTGACCGAAACCGCGCATGGATTCCGGCACGGACGCGATCTGTACGGCGAGGGCATGGTTGTCCTGTCCGAGCGTGGCGAGCAGCGTCTCGACCGTCGCTTCGTATTCGCCGATCAGGCGCCGCTCCATGCGACGTTCCTCGCTGTAGCCGAAGATGTCGAACGTGCCGCCGCGCAGGCGCTTCAGCGAAGCGAGGATGCGGAACGCGGGCATCATCCACGAGCCGAACTCGCTCTTCTTCAACTCGCCCGTCACCGGATCGCGATCGGCGAACAGCGGCGGCGCGAGATGGAAGGTGACCTTGTAGTCGCCTTCGAACTGCTGCCGCAGCTTCTTGTGGAACTCGCCGTCGCTGTAGAGGCGGGCGACCTCGTACTCGTCCTTGTAGGCCATCAGCTTATAGAGCGACTTGGCGACCGCTTCGGCGAGGCCGCGACGGCCCGGCGCCTTGTCCTTCTCGGCTTTCGCGACCTTGTCGACCAGCGCGCGATAGCGCTCGGCATAGGCCTTGTCCTGGTAGGCGGTGAGCAGCTCGACTCGCTTCGACACGATCTCCGCCAGCGTGCGCGCGACCGGCTTCTCGATGCGCAGCGCGGGCTTCGCGGCGGCCTGCACGGCGGCGAGATTGTGCGCGGCGAGGCGGCCCCAATTGAAGGTCCGCTTGCTGCTTTCGACGGCGACGCCGTTCAACTCGATGGCGCGCATCAGCGCGTCCAGCGAGAGAGGGATGAGCCCCTTCTGCCAGGCATGGCCCAGCATGAAGAGGTTGGTCGCGATCGAATCGCCCAGGATGGCCGTGGCGAGACCGGTGCCGTCGATGAACGAGGTCGCCTCGTCGCCGGCCGCATCGCGGATCGCCTTCATCATCGACTCGGCGCCGAGATCCATGTCGCCGTTCATGACGAACGCCGCGACCGGCTGGACGTAGCCGTTGATGACGGCCTTGGTGATGCCCTGCTCGATGCGTGACAGCGCGGCCGGCGAGGCGGCGACGACCATGTCGCAGCCCAGAACCAGATTGGCGCCGCCGGCGGCGATGCGCACGGCATGGAGGTCCTCCGGCTTGGGGGCGAGCCGCACGTGGCTCATCACCGCGCCGTTCTTCTGGGCGAGGCCGGTGAAGTCGAGGACGGTGCAGCCCTTGCCCTCTAGATGCGCGGCCATGCCGATCAGCGCGCCGACGGTGATGACGCCGGTGCCGCCGATGCCGGTCACCAGGATGCCGTAGGCTTCGCTCAGCGGTCGCAGGGTCGGCATGGGCAGAGAGGTGAAGGGATCGTCCTTCACGACTTCAAGCTTCGGACGGCGAGCCTTGGCCGGAACGCCGCCACGCACCGACACGAAGCTCGGGCAGAAGCCGTTCACGCAGGAGAAGTCCTTGTTGCAATTGCTCTGGTCGATCTGGCGCTTGCGGCCGAGCTCGGTCTCGAGCGGCTTCACCGACACGCAGTTGCTCTTCTCCGAGCAGTCGCCGCAGCCCTCGCAGACCGCGTCGTTGATGAAGACGCGCCGGTCGGGATCGGGGAAGGTGCCGCGCTTGCGGCGGCGGCGCTTCTCGGCGGCACAGGTCTGGTCGTAAACGAGGACGGTGAGGCCCGGGATCTCGCGCAGCTCGCGCTGCACGGCGTCGAGCTCGTCGCGATGGCGGATCGTGACGCCGTGCGCGAAGCCGGCGTTCATCGGGTACTTGTCCGGCTCGTCGGTGACGACGACGACCTTCTTCGCGCCCTCGGCCTCGACCTGGCGCGTGATCTCGGGAACCGTCAGCGGGCCGTCGTGCGGCTGGCCGCCGGTCATCGCGACCGCGTCGTTGAACAGGATCTTGTAGGTGATGTTGACGCCGGCGGCGGCCGACTGGCGGATCGCCATCAGGCCGGAATGGTAATAGGTGCCGTCGCCCAGGTTCTGGAAGATGTGGTTGTCGGAATGGAACGGCGCCTGGCCGACCCAGCCCACGCCCTCCCCGCCCATATGGGAGATCAGCGAGGTGCGGCGCTCGGGCATCCAGATCGCCATGCCGTGGCAGCCGATGCCGGCCATGGCGCGGCTGCCCTCGGGCACCTTGGTCGAAGTGTTGTGCGGGCAGCCCGAGCAGAAGAACGGCGTGCGCGCGACCTTGGGCGGCGGCGCCGACAGGAGCTTCTCCTTGGCTTCGAGGCGCGCGAGCCGCTGGCGCAGCTCGGGCGATTCGCCCTCGTGCTTCATCAGGCGGCCGGCGATCACCATGGCGACGCCGGTCGGTGTCAGCTCGCCCTCGCTCGGCAGGATGATGCGGCCGGTCTCATCGGCCTTGCCGATCACCACCGGGCGACGATCGGCCGGCAGGTGATAGAGGATGCGCAGCAGCTGGTCCTCGAGGTTCGAGCGCTTCTCCTCGACGACGATGACTTCCTGCAGTCCCTCGGCGAAGCGGCGCGCGCCTTCGGCCTCCAGCGGCCAGGTGACGCCCACCTTGTAGAGTCGAATGCCGAGCGAGCGGGCGCGCGCGTCGTCGATACCGAGATCCTCCAGCGCCTGGCGCGTGTCGAGATAGGCCTTGCCCGTCGTCATGATGCCGATGCGCGCGCGCGTACCGGTCTGGGTCGGCT
>JAGNNA010000549.1 GCA_017990895.1 Reyranella sp. | reverse complement strand
TCCTGATACCAGTCACCGCGATCCTGCTCGGCGCGCTGGTCCTCGACGAGCGGCTGCTGCCACGACAGTTCGCCGGCATGCTGCTGATTGGTCTCGCGCTCGCTCTCCTCGACGGGCGAATGCTTCGGAATCCACGTCCCGCGAAATAGCGGCGCGGCTGCACAATTGCGCCTTCTTTGGGGTCTTGTTAGGGTGCCGCCGAACCGGCGAACGGCACCCTGCGGGTGCGCGCGCCTTGCTTGAATCGAGCCTGGAAAAGAGTTCACCCGATGGCCAAATCGACCGCGACGCTGACCGACAACGAAACCGGCAAGACCTACGAGATGCCGATCATCCACGGCACCCTCGGACCGCGCCTGGTGGACGTTCGCAAGTTCTATGGCGACTCCGGCATGTTCACCTACGATCCCGGTTTCACCTCGACCGGCTCGTGCGGCTCGAAGATCACCTACATCGACGGCGACGAAGGCCTGCTGCTCCATCGCGGCTACAACATCGCCGAACTCGCCGAGCAGAGCGACTTCATGGAAGTCGCCTATCTCCTGATGAAGGGCGAGCTGCCGAACAAGGCTCAGAAGGACAAGTTCGTTCGTGACATCACGAACCACACGATGATCCACGAGCAGCTCAGCCAGTTCTATCGCGGCTTCCGCCGCGACGCCCACCCGATGGCGATCTGCTGCGGCGTCGTCGGCGCACTCTCGGCCTTCTATCACGACTCGCTCGACATTCACGATCCGCACCAGCGGATGGTCGCCTCGTATCGCCTGGTCGCCAAGATGCCGACCATCGCGGCGATGGCCTACAAGTACTCGGTCGGTCAGCCGTTCGTGTATCCGCGCAACGACCTGTCCTATGCCGCCAACTTCCTGCGCATGATGTTCTCGGTCCCGGCCGAGGAATACGAGGTGAACCCGATCGTCGAGAAGGCGATGGATCGCATCCTCATGCTCCATGCCGACCACGAGCAGAACGCCTCGACCTCGACCGTTCGCCTCGCCGGCTCCTCGGGCGCCAATCCGTTCGCCTGCATCGCCGCCGGCATCGCCTCGCTCTGGGGCCCGAGCCACGGCGGCGCCAACGAGGCGGTCATCAACATGCTGCACGAGATCGGCGGCAAGCAGAACATCCCGGGCTTCCTGTCCCGCGTGAAGGACAAGGCCGATCACACCCGCCTCATGGGTTTCGGCCACCGCGTCTACAAGAACTACGATCCGCGCGCCAAGGTCATGCGCCAGACCTGCCACGAGGTCCTGACCTCGCTGGGCATCACCCACGACCCGCTGCTCGAGCTGGCGATGGAGATGGAGCAGATCGCCCTCAAGGACGACTACTTCGTCTCCAAGAAGCTCTATCCGAACGTCGACTTCTACTCGGGCATCATTTTCCGGGCGATCGGCATCCCGACCTCGATGTTCACCGTTCTCTTCGCGGTGGCCCGTACGGTCGGCTGGATTTCGCAGTGGAACGAGATGATCGAGGATCCGGACCAGAAGATCGGCCGTCCCCGCCAGCTCTACAACGGCCAGACCGAACGCCCCTACAAGCCGCTTCACATGCGGGGCTGAAATCGCTGTCCGGGAGGGAAGCGAGGACCACATGCCGAGATCATCGTTCGGACCGCGCCGGGGGGAAACATCCTGGGCGGCCACTCAGACGCCGAAGACCCAGCCGCGCATCGTGCGGGTGGGCCGTCCTGCCAATGACAATTTCCGGCGCCACGGCGTACGGACATGGATGCTCGTCGCCGGTCTTGCCGGCGCCGCACTGGCGCTCGTGGCCGCAAACTGGCGGTTCTTCTAGGATCCGACGCCCCGAACGATTTAAGGCCCGCGATGCGGGCCTTTTTTGTGGGTTCGAAATCGCTTGGGCGTGGTGTGGTCGCTCTTCCTTCGACGCTCTCGGACATTGCCGGAGGCAATGTCCTGTCGCTCCTAGGGCTGAGCGAAGCTCAGCCCTTACGCTCGATCAGTTCGATCTTGTAGCCGTCGGGATCTTCGACAAAGGCAATGACCGTCGTCCCGAACTTCACCGGGCCGGCCGGACGGGTGACCTTGCCGCCGGCCTTGGTGACGTCCTCGCACAGCTTGTAGACGTCGGGCGCACCGATCGCGAGATGGCCGAATCCAGTGCCGATCTCGTAGGGCTTCTCCTGGTCCCAGTTATGGGTCAGCTCGACGACGCAGTGCTCGGGCTCGTCACCGTAGCCGACGAAGGCCAGGCTGTACTTGCCGTCGGGCACGTCACGCTTGCGCAGCAGCTTCATGCCGAGCGCTCCGGTGTAGAAGGCAAGCGACTTGTCGAGATCCAGGACCCGGATCATCGTGTGCAGCATACGGAAATTGGACTGGGTATCGAGCATCATCCCCTCCCTGCTCTCTCGCGGTTCAGCGGTCGCGGATCATGGCGGCGAACGTCGCTTCGGCCGCAACCTTGCCGTCGACGATCGCCTTGCCCGAGAATTTCCAGACATTGGCGCGGCTCTGCACCTTCGTGACGTGAAGTTCGAGACGGTCGCCGGGCACGACCGGCCGGCGGAACCTCACGTCGTCGATCGACATGAAATATACCAGCTTGCCTTCCGACTCGGCACCGAACGTCGAGACCACGAGGACACAGGCGGTCTG
>JAGNNA010000548.1 GCA_017990895.1 Reyranella sp. | reverse complement strand
ACGCTCTATCCCACGGTGCGCGCGCCGTTCGAGACCGACCATGGCGGCTTCGCGCTCGCCCTCTCGCGCATCGAGGCCCACTACTTCGCCAACGGCACCTTCGTGCCGGAAGGCTGGCCGTGGGCCGATCTCGGCCGCATCCGCCACCTGCCCGGCACGATCGTGCAGGGTCGCTACGACATCGTCTGCCCGCCCGTGACCGCCGATGCGCTGGCCCGCGCCTGGCCCGAGGCGCGCTACGTCGTCGTGCCCGATGCCGGCCACAGCGCGCTGGAGCCCGGCATCCGCGCCGCGCTCGTCAACGCCACCGAGAGCTACCGCCTGTCGACCAGCGATACCGAGCTCTTCGCCCCACGATTTCCCTGGGACGCATAAAAAGACTGAACCGAGGAACGCCTGCTCATGTCGTACGAACTCCCGCCGGAGCAGACCGGCGCCGCCGCCTGGTATGGGCCCGAGATCGCCAAGCGCACCGACTGGCAGATGCCGCTCAGTGACGCCGAGGTGGCGGAAGTCGAGGCGGCGACCCGCGCCCTCGTGGCGCGCGATGCCGACATCGCCGTCCTGAAGCCGCAGGATTTCCCGCTGCCGACACTCGGACCCAAGCTCAGGTCGAGGGTCGACGACGAGGTGCTGAACGGCCGCGGCTTCCTGCTGCTGCGCGGCCTGCCGGTCGAGCGCTGGTCGATCCGCGAATCGGCGACGGCCTTCTTCGGCCTCGGCGCCCATCTCGGCAGCGCCCGCTCGCAGAACGGCAAGGGCCATGTGCTGGGCCACGTGCAGGACCTGGGACTCGACGTGAACGATCCCAACGTGCGCATCTACCAGACGCACGAGCGGCAGACCTACCACACCGATTCCTGCGACATCGTCGGGCTGCTCTGCCTCAAGACCGCGAAGTCGGGCGGCCTGTCGGCGCTGGTGAGCTCGACCACCATCTTCAACGAGATGCGGCGCCGCCGGCCCGACCTGCTGAAGCTGCTGTTCCAGCCGATCGCCACCGACCGCCGGGGCGAGGTGCCGGAGGGCCAGAAGCCCTTCTTCGAGATCCCCGTCTTCAACTGGCACCAGGGCTACCTGACGGCGATCTACCAGCGCCAGTACATCGACTCGGCCCAGCGCTTCCCCGAGGCACCGCGGCACACGCCGGAGCTGGTCGAGGCGCTCGACCTGTTCGACTCGTTGGCCAACGATCCGGCGCTGAACACGTTCATGGAGTTCAAGCCGGGCGACGTGCAGCTGGTTCACAACCACACGATGCTGCACGACCGCACCGGCTTCGAGGACTGGCCCGAGCCGGAGCGCCGCCGCCACCTGCTGCGGCTGTGGCTGGCGGCCGAGCGCGCCCGGCCGTTGCCTGAGATTTTCGCCCAGCGCTACGGCTCGGTCACGATCGGCGACCGCGGCGGCATCATCGTGCGCGGCACCAGGCTGCAGGCACCCTTGCAGGCCGCCTGAGCCAGTTGACCCGGGCCTGCCTCGTCCCTAAGTGAAGGCCGCTTCAAGCAACCAACACCCACGCAACCAGCACACAAGGGGACACCCCATGGCCAGCGATCCCACCGCGGGCGGCGCCCCGGCGGATATGCCGGTCGACCCGGACAATCTCGACATCCCGCCCCGGCCGGAAACCGCCGCCGAGTGGCAGCGTCTCGTCGAGCAACTCCAGGCCGAAAAGGTCGACCTCCAGGACAAGCAGCTCCGGGCCCTCGCCGAGGCGCAGAACGTGCGCCGCCGCGCCCAGCAGGATGTCGAGAAGGAGCGCAAGTTCGGGGTCGAGCGCTTTGCCCGCGACGTGCTTTCGGTGGCCGACAATTTCGGCCGCGCACTGTCGGCCCTGCCGGCGAACCTCGATTCCCTCGATCCGGCGCTGCGCAACGTGATCGTCGGCATCCAGGCGACCGATCGCGAGCTGCAGTCCGTCTTGGAGCGGCACGGCGTCACCCGGATCGAGAGCCTGGGCAAGCCGTTCAACGCCGAATTCCATCAGGCCATGATGGAGGTCGAGAATGCCGACGTGCCGTCCGGCACCGTCGTCCAGGAGCTGATCCCGGGATACCTGATCGCCGGCCGCCTGCTGCGCGCGGCGATGGTCGCGGTGTCCAAGGGCGGCCCTGCGGCCAGCCCCAACGCCAGCAACGAAAACTAGCGAAAGGCCGGCAATCCTGGCCTTCCGTTCGGATTCCGCAGGTAGTACGCTAAACGGCACTTTCCAGCGGAGAATTTGGTCCGTAAGTCCATTGTAGGCCGCCAGATAGGACCTATATAGCCCCTGTCCTGATCCGGGTTTTCCGGCAGGTAACCATTATACGGGGTTCGATCGGGTGCCTTTGGGGTCCGGCCGATCTGCCGAGGGAAGAGAGTAGAATCATGGCGAAAGTCATTGGCATCGATTTGGGTACGACCAACTCGTGCGTCGCGGTCATGGAAGGCGGCGACACCAAGGTCATCGAGAATTCCGAGGGCGCACGCACCACGCCGTCCATGGTCGCCTTCACCGACAGCGGTGAGCGCCTGGTCGGCCAGTCGGCGAAGCGCCAGGCGGTCACCAACCCGCTCAAGACCCTTTATTCCGTGAAGCGCCTGATCGGCCGTCGCTTCGACGACCCCATGGTCGCCAAGGAGAA
>JAGNNA010000193.1 GCA_017990895.1 Reyranella sp. | reverse complement strand
CTCCTACAGCTTCATGGCGGTGGGCGATCCGAGCCCGATCGCCGATGTGGAGCCCACGGACCTGGCCTGGCTATTCTATACCTCCGGCACCACCGGGCGGCCAAAGGGCGCCATGCTCACGCATCGAAATCTGCTGGCGATGACGCTCAATTACTATGCCGACGTCGACCGCCCGCCGCCGGGTGGCTCGATCGTGCATGCCGCTCCGATCAGCCATGGCTCGGGCCTGTGGAACTTCCCGATGCTGGCGCGTGGCTCGGTGCAGGTCTTTCCCGAGAGCGGCAAGTACGAGGTGCCCGAAACCGTCGAGCTGATGAACCGCTGGCCCGAGTGCTCGATCTTCCTCGCGCCCACGATGGTGAAGCGGCTGATCGAGCACGGCAGCGTGGCGGAGCTGAAGCCCGATGCGCTGCGGCTCATCACCTATGGCGGCGCGCCGATGTACGTCTCGGACCTCAAGCGCGCGCTCGACGTGCTGGGCAACAAGCTGGCGCAGCTCTACGGCCAGGGCGAGAGCCCGATGACCATCACGCATCTCAGTCGCGAGTATCACTGGGACCGCACCCATCCCCGCTGGGAGCAGCGCTTGGCCTCGGCAGGCCGCGCCGATACCTGCATGGAGGTGAGGGTGGTCGACGAGGAGGGGCGCCCGCTTCCCGTGGGCGAGGTCGGTGAGATCATTGCCAAGGGCGATCCCGTGATGGCGGGCTACTGGAACAATCCGGAGGCCACGGCGCGGTCGCTGCGCGACGGCTGGCTGTGGACCGGCGATGTCGGCGCCTTCGACGAGGAGGGGCTGCTGACGCTCAAGGACCGCTCCAAGGACATGATCATCTCGGGCGGCTCCAACATCTATCCGCGCGAGATCGAGGACGTGCTGAACCTGCATGCCGGCGTCGCCGAATGCTCGGTGGTCGGCCGCCCGCACCCCGAATGGGGCGAGGAAGTCGTGGCCTTCGTCGTCGCGCGCGCAGGCGAGACCCTGTCGCCCGCTGAACTCGACAAGCTCTGCCTCGACAACATCGCCCGCTTCAAGCGCCCCAAGGACTACAAGTTCATCGAGGCGCTGCCGAAGAACAACTACGGCAAGATCCTGAAGACGGAGCTGCGGAAGCTGCTCTGACTCTCGTGTAGGCTCATCATCCACAAGGAGGACAATCACATGGGCAGTCTGATCGACTTCAAGCGTCCCGACGGATCGACCTGCAAGGGCTATCTGGCCGAGGCGGGGAAGGGCAAGCCGGGGATCGTCGTGATCCAGGAATGGTGGGGCCTCAACGACCAGATCTGCGGCGTCGCCGACCGGTTCGCGCGGCAGGGCTACAACGCGCTGGCGCCCGACCTCTACAAGGGTCGCGTGACCCAGAAGCCGGACGAAGCCAATCACATGATGAGCGGCCTCGACTTCGTCGGTGCCTCCGACCAGGACATTGCCGGGGCGGTGAAGCATCTCGCGGGGATGGGCGGGAAGGTCGGCGTGATGGGCTTCTGCATGGGCGGCGCGCTCACTATCGCGGCCTGCGCCCGTATCGAAGGCATCTCCTGCGGCGTGCCCTTCTACGGCATCCCGCCGGGCCAGCTCGCCGACCCGGCCAAGATCACGGTGCCGCTGCAGGGCCACTTTGCCAACAAGGACGACTGGTGCACGCCGGCGGCCGTCGACGCGCTGGAGAAGACGATGAAGGGCGCCGGCCAGAGCCCGGAGATCTTCCGATACGATGCGGCGCACGCCTTCTCGAACGAGCGCAGCGAGGCCTACGACGTGAAGTCGGCCAACGCTGCGTGGGAGAGGATGCTCGAATTCCTGAAGAAGCACCTCTGATCATTGGAGCGCGCCACTCCGTGGCGCTCTTCTCATGACTCATGAGCGCAACTGGAGTTGCGCGCTCCCATGACGATCCGTCCGGCCTTCGGCCTCGCGATCGTTGGGTTGGGCGCGTCGCTCGCCCCGCTCGACATCGCCGTCAACGTGGCGCTGCCGGCCATCACGAGCCATTTCAAGGTGGCGCTGGGCGACGTCCAGTGGCTCGTGATCTGCTACGTGCTGGTCTACGGCTCGCTGATGCTGGTCTGCGGCAAGCTGGGCGACCTGTTCGGGCACCGGCTGATCTTCCGCATCGGCCTCGCGATCTCCGCCCTCGGCTGTGCGGCCTGCGCTGCCGCGCCGGATTGGCCGCTGTTCCTGTGGGCACGCGGCGCGCAGGGGATCGGTACGGCGCTGGCGCTGTCCTGCACGCCGGCGCTGGCCACCTCGCTGTTTCCCGAGAGCGAGCGCACGAAGGCGCTGGCGGGCTTCGCCAGTTCCATGGCGATCGCCGCCGCCGTTGGCCCGTTCCTGGGCGGCGTGCTCGTCGAACTATGGGGTTGGCCCGCGGTCTATTGGGTGCGCGTGCCGATTGCGCTCGCGACGCTCGCTCTCTCCGGCCTGCTGCCGTCACCCAAACCCGATTCACGCGCGTTCGATGCGCCCGGGGCGGTGCTGCTGGCCGCCAGCATGAGTACGCTCCTCCTCTCGCTCGTGTTCTCGCAGCGCAAGGAGATCGCCGGCCTTTGGGCCGCGGCAATGGCCGTCGTCGCGCTGGTCCTGACCGTGGCCTATGTCCGCCGCGCCAACCGGGTGCCGGAGCCGATCATCCGGCCGTCGCTCTTCGCCGATCCGCGCTTCACGATTCCCAATGTGCTCAATGCACTCGCCAACCTCGCGGGCTTCGCCATCCTGCTGCTGACGCCCTATTACCTCGCGAATGTGTTGAAGCTGACGCCGCTCGGCGTCGGCATCGTGCTGGCGATGGCCTATGGCGGCAGCCTGACCGGCGCGCCGCTCTCCGCCTTCCTCGTGAGCCGGATCGGCCAGCGGCCGACTGTCTTCGCGGGCGTCGCCTGCGTCGGCCTCGGCCTGCTGCCGCTGGGCTTCACCGGGATCGACACGCCGGTTCTCGTCGTCGCGGCGCTGCTGGTGCTGGAGGGGATGGGGCAGGGCCTGCTGACCGTCGCCTATACCGACATCGTGACGGCGACCCTGCCGGCCCGCGACCGTGGTGTCGCGGGCAGCCTGTCGCTGCTCACCCGCACGATCGGCATCGTCGCTGGCGCCTCGGTGCTGACGGCGCTGCAGGCGCACGGCGCGCAGGGTTTCATGAACATGGCCGGCTTCCTCGCGGGCTACCGCTTCGCCTTCGTGGCGGCCGGTGGCGGATTGCTGGCCGTGCTGGTCCTTTCGCTCCTCTTGCCGGGCGTTTGGTCGGCCAATCCTCGGGTCCGTCGTAAATCCTGACCGGGTGAGCCCCGTCCTCAGGGCAGCTTGATGTCGCCCTTCTTGATGATCGTGCCGAACATCGCGCTCTCGGTGCCAATCTGCTTTCTGAAGTCCGAGGGGTTGAGATAGGTCACGCGCATGCCGCCATTGTGGACTTTGGCGACGATGTCGGGCGCGCGCAGGGCCTCGGCAATCGCCTTGTCGAGGCGCGCGATCGCCTCCGGCGAGGTGCCGGCCGGGGCGAGGATGCCGAACCAGGAATCGCCGCCCTCCTTGCCGTAACCGGTCTCCCGCAAGGTCGGGACGTCGGGAAAATCGGGGTGGCGCACCTCGGCGAGCATCGCGAGGGCGCGCAGCTTGCCCGCCTTGATGTGCGGCAGGGTTGTCTGGTCGAATTGCGCCTGGATCTCGCCTGCGAGCAGCGCGTTGGTCGCGGGCGCGCTGCCGCGATAGGGCACATGGATCATCCGGATACCGGCTTCGAGGCAGAGCATTTCGCCGAACAGGTGGGTGATGGTGGCGAGGCCGGCCGACCCGTAGTTCAGCTTGCCGGGATTGGCCTTCGCATAGGCCACGAACTCCGCGATCGTGTTGGCCGGCACCGACGGGTGGACGGCGAAGGCACCCCAGGAGGTCGTCATGCGCGATACCGGCACGATGTCGCGGTCGGGGTCGAACGGGATCGGCTGCAGGTGGCGCGTGATGCAGACCATCGCCGTCGTGGTCGTGAGGAAGGTGTGATGATCGACCGGCTGGTTCTTCACGAACTCCGCGCCGATCATGCCCGAGGCGCCGGCCTTGTTGTCGAACAGCACGCCCTGGCCGAGGAGCTGTGCGGCGCGCTCCATGACGATGCGGCTCGAAACGTCCGACGGCCCACCGGGCGGATAGGGGATGACGAGGCGGAGCGGCTTTGCGGGCCAGGACGTCTGTGCGATCGCGGGCGACGCGAGTGCGGTTGCAAGGGCCGAGGCGGTGAACGCACGACGACGCATGGACGCTCCTCCAATGCTTTTCTTGCTTGGAGACAGCCTGTCACGGGCGCGTCCGGCTCGCCAGCCTCATGCTAAGGTCCGGTCATGAGGCGATTTGGCGATCCGAGAGTGGGCGCGGCGTTCAAGGCCTATCCGCCGGACGTGCGCGCCCGGCTGATGGCGCTGCGCGAGACCATCTTCGAGGTCGCGGCGGCAACGCCCGGTGTCGGCAGGCTGACGGAGACACTGAAGTGGGGCCAGCCGGGCTACCTCACAGAGGAGACCGGCAGCGGCACCACGGTGCGCATCGACCAGTTGAAGGGCGACAGCGGCGGCTACGCGATTTACTTCCACTGCCGGAGCGGGCTGGTCGGCCAGTTCCGGGAGCTGTACCCCGAGACCTTCGCCTACGAGGGCGAGCGTGCCATCCTGTTCGATCCCCGGACGAACGTTCCGGCTAGAGAACTACGCCATTGCATTGCACTGGCCCTGACCCATCATCTGCGGAAGAAGAGGATAACGCACGGGAGCGAAGCGGCATGACCAGCAAGTTGAAAGACAGGGTGGCGATCGTCGTCGGGGCGGGCTCGAGCGGGCCGGGCTGGGGCAACGGCAAGTGCACGGCGATCACCTTCGCGCGCGAGGGGGCGAAGGTTTTTTGCGTGGACGTGAAGCGAGCCGCCGCGGAGGAGACGGTGGGACTGATCGAGAAGGAGGTCGGGCTCGGCGTTGCGGTCGCCCATGAGGCGAATGCCTCGAACAATGCCGATGTGAAGGCGATGGTCGATGCCTGCATGGCGCAGTGGGGGCGGGTCGACATCCTCGACAACAATGTCGGCATCGGCTCGCAGGGCGGGCCGGTCGAGCTCAGCGAGGACGAGTGGCATCGCGTGTTCGACGTCAACGTGAAGAGCTTCTTCCTCACCGCCAAGCATGTGCTGCCGATCATGGAGAAGCAGGGCAAGGGCGCGATCGTGAACGTGAGTTCGATCGCCTCGATCCGCAGTCCCAAGGGGATTTCCTACCTAGCCTACAATGCCAGCAAGGGCGCTGTGAACTCGCTCACGATGGCGATCGCCTCGCAGTATGCGGAGAAGGGCATCCGCTGCAACGCGATCCTGCCCGGCCTGATGCACACGCCGATGATCGACTTCCTGGCGGAGCAGTATGCCAAGAGCGAGAAGGACCATAACCAGGCCTACGAGAAGATGATCGAGATCCGCGACCGAGCCTCGCCGACCGGCAAGATGGGGACCGGCTGGGATACGGCCAATGCGGCGCTGTTCCTAGCCTCGGATCAATCATCCTACGTGAACGGCCACCTGCTGGTGGTCGACGGGGGTATCACGCTGCGAGCCTAGTCGAGGAGCCTGTTCAGTGGCGGCCCTGCCTCAGGATCGTCCTGAAGACGATCGGACCGGTGATGATGATCAGGAACAGCCTGAAGAGATGGTGGGTCGCCACCATGGCGACTTCGATGCCGAGGGCGAGGCCGATCAGGCTCATCTCGGCGAAGCCGCCGGGCGCATAGCTCAGCACGGTGGCGTCGAGGTTGAGGCCGGTCAGGGCGTAGGTGATCTCCGCGAAGCCCACGGCGCAGCCGATCAGGATGAAGGCGGCGCCGATCGAGGCCGCCATCTCCTTGTGCAGCTTGTCGAAGTTGGCGCCGACGAAGCGGCAGCCGATGCCGGTGCCGACCACGACCTGCGCCGCCGCGACCAGGAAGCCCGGCGGCTGCGAATTGGTGAGCCCACCCAGATGGGCGATGGCGCTCACGATCATCGGGCCCATCATGAAGCTGGCGGGCAGGCGCAACAGGCGTCCCGCGACGGCGCCGACGATGCCGCAGCCGACCAGGATGGCATAGTCCTTCCAGTCGTTGCCCGTGTGCCCGTGCACCATGGTGAGCACGCTGGTCTGTGCGCCGTTCACCAGCCGGTACCAGACCGGAATGGTGAGCACGACGGTGAGGATGCGCAGCGCGTGGGCAAGCGCGATGGAGCGTTCCTCGCCGCCCATGGCACCGCCCATGATGGTCATGTCGTTGAGCCCGCCCGGCATGGACGCGAAGTAGCAGGTAACCTTGTCCCAGTCCGTAACGGTGCGCAGCCAGAGATAGCAGAGCGTGGCGCCGGTCATGGTCATGCCGGTTAGTACGCAGAGGCTGACTGCCCATTCGCTCGCCCGCTGCAGTAGCTCCGGCGTGAAGCTTGAGCCCAGCAGCACGCCCAGGATGATGATCATGCCCTGGCGCAGACGCACCCGCATGCCGACGCGCAGGCCGAGGAAGGCGGCGACGGTGGAGAAGACGCAGGCGCCCAGCATCCACGCGAGCGGCATGCGCAGCCAGTCGAAGACGAAGCCTCCTACCGTGCCGATCGCGAGCGCCAGCGCGAGAGGCTGCCAGCCCTCGTGGCCGATGATCCTCTTCCTGCCAGGCTTGGAGGGGACGTCCTTGCCGCTCAAGGAGCGAACTGCTCCTTCAGGATGCGCTCCTCGAGATCGTGCTCCGGGTCGAACAGCAGGGTGAGCCTCGTGTCGCTGGCCTCGGTCACCTCGACATGGGCGACGTTGGCGATCTCGACCGAGTCGGCGGCCGCCGCGACGGGGCGCTTCTTCGGATCGAGGATCGTGAACTCGACCCTGGAGGTGCGCGGCAGCAGCGCGCCGCGCCAGCGCCGCGGACGGAAAGCGTTGATCGGCGTCAGCGCCAGCAGGCCGGCGCCCAGCGGCAGGATCGGTCCGTGCGCCGAGAGGTTGTAGGCGGTCGAGCCGGCCGGCGTCGCCACCAGGACCCCGTCGCAATGAAGTTCGGGCAGCCGCTTCTGGCCATCGACCGCGACCTCGATCCGTGCGGTCTGGCGGCTCGAGCGCAGCAGCGACACCTCGTTGATGGCGAGGACCTCGGTGGTCTTGCCGCGCGTGTTGGTGGCCAGCATGCGCAGCGGCGTCAGCGTCACCTGGCGGGCCTTCTTCAGGCGCTTCAGCAGGTTGGTTTCCTTGTAGGTGTTGAGCAGGAAGCCGACCGTGCCGAGGTTCATGCCATATATCGGCTTGAGCCGGCGCATGTTGCGATGCAGCGCCTGCAGCATCAGCCCGTCGCCCCCCAGCGCGACGATGATGTCAGCTTCGGCGGTCGTCACCGCGCCATAGATCTCCTCGAGGCGGGCCTTGGCTTCGCGGGCCGTCTGTGTACTGGCACAAACGAAGGCGAGGCGGGGAGCGGACGGGGGCTGGACGGCCATACGGGATACAGCAATGCCTCGGGTGCAGGAATCGTACTATAGCCGCCCGCCGCGTCGTTGCGATAAAATCCCGGTCACAAAAGAAACCGCGAGGAGGAACGCGATGGAACTGGTCCCGCTGGCCGATGGCTTCGGCGTCGAACTGAAGGGTGTCTCGCTGCTCGACGTGGCGACGGATGCGCAAGCGTACAAGGCCGTCCGGGAAGCCTTCGAGACGCATTCCCTCCTCGTGTTCCGCGACCAGCAGATCGCTGACGACGTCCAGGTCGCCTACAGTCGCGCCTTCGGGCCGCTGGAACTCACCAAGGTTGCATCGCTCGGCGCCAACAGCTTTTACTCGCGCCTGACCAACGTGGGCGAGAAGGGCGAGATCGTGTCGCCGGATCACCGCCAGGTACTGGTCGCCAAGGCCAATGCGCTCTGGCACACGGATTCATCCTTCAAGAAGACGCCGGCGCTCGCCTCGGTGCTGACCGCGCGCGTGCTGCCGGCCGAAGGCGGCGAGACCGAGTACACCTCCACACGGCTTGCCTGGGAGCGGCTGCCGGCAGACATGCAGGAGAAGCTCAGGGATGCCGTGGCGACGCATTCCTATGCCAACAGCCGCGACCAGATCCATCCCGACCTCGCCAATGCCGAGGAGCGCAAGGCGCTGCCGCCGGTGCGCTGGAAGCTGAACTGGCGCAACCCGGCTAACGACCGCCGCGCGCTCTATGTCGCGAGTCACGCCTATGCGATCGATGGCATGGACGATCGCGACGCGCGCCAGCTCCTGTCGCAGCTCCTCGACGAGGCGACGCGGCCGGAATTCGTCTACAGCCACAAATGGCGTCAGGGCGACGCGGTGATGTGGGACAATCGCGCGATGCTCCATCGCGGCCGCCCGTGGGACTACACGCGCGAGCGTTCGATGGTGCGTACGACGATCTCGGCCACCGAAGCCGACGGTCTCGGCGAAGTGACGCCGAAAGTGGTCCACTAGGGAGTTTGAGACTGGCGGCCCGGCGCAAGGAACCGGCCGCCAGCTTGAGGCGCTATTCGGCGGCGGCGAGGCGCTGCTGGTTCTGCTGGGCCGCGATCTTGGCACGGGCGAGGTCCTCGCCGCGGCGCTTGTTGACGGCCGCGCCGCCACCCGAGGTCTCGGCGAACAGCGACAGCTTGTCCATGTCGTCGTCCATCACCGGCTGAAGAGCCAGGTCGGAATATTCGAGCCGCTTCGGATCGTTCTTGACCTTTCGACCGATGGCGATGCCCTGCAGCGTGAGGCGAGTGTAGATCTTCAGCTTGCGCCAGAAGTCCTTCGCCACCTTGTAGTGGAACACGCCGATCGGCTCGATCGGCAGGCCGTGGCGGCGGTCGAGGCGGTACTTCATGCGCACCGCACCGCCTTCCAGCGGATGAACGCCCTCGGCCTCGAACATGATCTTGAACATGGTCATGAAGC
Source organism: Reyranella sp. (assembly GCA_017990895.1). GTDB lineage: Bacteria > Pseudomonadota > Alphaproteobacteria > Reyranellales > Reyranellaceae > Reyranella. Next base: position 735 of record JAGNNA010000193.1, on the reverse strand, counting down.
GCGCGGGCTCGGCCGGGTCGCGGCCGGGGATCGCGCCGTGACGGCGCGCCACCGTCTCGATGTGCTCGGGCGTGTAGTAGGACTTCCACGCCTCGCGATAGACCTGCTCGAACTCCGCGTCGCTCATCTTGGGATGATGCACGCAGCGATGATGGACGTCGTACTTGTTGAGGTCGGGATCCATCCAGACACCCTGCTTCCACAGGGTCTGGTGATCCTCCGAGCCGGGAAGGGGCGTCAGCATGAACAGCTCGAGGATGTCGAGCGGCAGCTCCTTCTTGATGATCTCCATGTCGCGCAGGATCGATTCACGCGTATCCCCGGGGAAGCCCAGGATGTAGCCGGCCCAGGTCGAGGCGCCGCTGGTGTGCCACGCCTGCAGCATCTTGCGGTACTCGGTGATCTTGTTCTGGCGCTTCTTGGCGGCCAGCAGATTGTCCGGGTTGACGTTCTCGAGACCGATGAAGACGCGATAGACACCGGCCCAGCGCGCCTTGTTGATGAAGTTCGGAATGCGGTGGCACTGGGTGTCGACCTGGATGATCAGCGAGAGCTGGATCCCCTCGTTCTCCTTGAGCTCGATGAGCCGGTCGAAGAATGCCTCCCAGTGCTTGTTGCGGGCCATGTTGTCATCGGTCATGAAGAACCGATTGATTCCACGCGCGGCATAGGTTCGCACGATTCGCTCGACGTCATCCGCGTCCCGGAACCGGGATTTTCGCCCCTGCACGTTGA
>JAGNNA010000192.1 GCA_017990895.1 Reyranella sp. | reverse complement strand
GCGCCCGAAAGAGGCGGGGCGGTGGCGGCCCTGAACCGCCCCCCCCGCAACGGGCCGGAAAGGAAAAAGAGGCAGAGGCCGACGCTACGGTTTGCCACGATCGCCCGGCCGCGCGCCGCATCGCCCGGCTGGCCGGTGAGCGAGTGGGGAATCGAGTCGTCGATGATCTGCGGCACGACGGGAGGAGCGGGCTGCTGGGCCGCCGCGGGGCCGGCGACGAGCGCGAGAGCGAGGAGGACAGGGATTCGCATCGCATCAGCCGAAGGTCTCGGCGGTGATGGTGCGGAACCAGCTCGACGCATAGAGCGCCTCCTGACCGCGCAGGCCACCCACGGCTTCGAGCGGGCTGGTACCGCCGGCGCCGGGAATGTCGACGAGCCGGCCCTTGTCGGGACGATAGACGCCGGCAATCGAGATTCCGTAGTCGGCCGCGACCAGGCTGTAGCAGGTGTTGATCACGATCGGATCCTGGGGCTTGTCGCCGGCCAGCAGCTTCACGATTGCGGCGGCACAAACCTTGGCCTGCGCGTTCGCCGCGAACGCCGACTTGGGCATGCCGCCCATGATCGCCGCGTCGCCCAGCACATGGATGTTGGGCCGCAGGGTCGATTCGAAGGCGACCGGCTCGACCGGGCACCAGCCGGTGCGGTCGGCGACTCCGGCCTGGGCTGCGATGGCGCCGGCCTTCTGCGGCGGGATCACGTTGGCGACGGCCGCCTTGTGGGTGGCGAACTCGGTCGTAAGGGTGAGCGACGAGGAGTCGACCGCCGTCACCTTGCCGCCCTGACTGAGCGGCACCCATTCGATCATGCCCGGATAGAGTTCTGCCCAGCCGTTCTGGAACAGGCGCTGCTTGGAGAAGGCATCCTTGGAATCGAGCAGCAGCAGCTTCGACTTCGGCTTCCAGATCTTGAGCCAGTAGGCAATCAGGCTGGCCCTTTCATAGGGACCGGGTGGGCAGCGGAACGGATTGGCCGGTGCGGACATGACCACCAGTCCGCCATCGTCCATCGCCTGCAACTGCCGGCGCAGCAGAACCGTTTGCGCCCCGGCCTTCCAGGCGTGCGGCATCTTCTCGGACGCGGCCTCGTCGTAGCCCTGGATCGCGTTCCAGTCGAAATCGATGCCCGGAGAGATGACCAGGCGGTCGTAGGCAAGCCTGTTGCCGTCGGCCAGGGTCACCGTCTTCGCTTCGGCATCGACTGCCGTGGCGCTCGTCCCGGCGACGGTGACGCCGGCGCCCTTGATACCGTCGTAGCCGAACTGCTGCTGGTCGATCTCGCGCAGGTTCGCGAGTACCGAGTTGCTGAAGGGGCACGAGGTGTAAACGGAATTGGGCTCGACCAGGGTGACGTCGAGCGACGGCTGCAGCGCCTTCAGGGTGCGCGCCGCCGTGGCGCCACCGAAGCCGCCGCCGATCACCACGACCCGGGCCCTGCCTTGCGCCGAAACGACGGCGGGCGCGAGGCCGGCCGCGGCGCCTAGCTTCAGGAAATGACGGCGCGTCGTCATGCCTGCTGATTCCCTACTCCGGCTGCGCAGCGAACCAGGCCGCGATGGCTTGGGTCTGCTGGTCGTCGAACCCCTTCGCGATCCGGCCCATCACGCTCGAGGGCCAGGCGCCGCTGCGATACTCGCGCATGAAGGTGACGATGTCCTCGGCCTTGCGGCCCGCGATGCGCGGGATCACCGAGTCCGTCACCTTCTTCGGCGCGTGGCAGCCGGTGCAGGAACTGGCGCCCGGCGGCGCATCGGCCGCCGTTGCCGGACCGGCCAGCAGGATCATGCTGGCCAAGCCCGGCAGCAGCGCGCGATGCATCAGGCGCCCTTCTTCAGGTCGTTGTTCATCAGCGGCAGGTTGCGCACCCTCTTGCCCGTCGCCTTGGCGATAGCGTTCAGCACGGCGGGTGCCGCGACGGCGATGGTCGGCTCGCCGACGCCGCCCCAGAAGTCGTTGGTCGGCACGAGGACCGTCTCGACGTCGGGCATCTCGTCGATGCGCATCACGTTGTAGGTGTCAAAGTTGGTCTGCTCGACCGCGCCATCCTTGACGGTGATCTCGCCGTACAGGGCGGCCGACAGGCCGTAGACGAACGAGCCCGCGACCTGACGGTCGATCTGCGCCGGATTGACCACGTGACCGGGATTGGTCGCCGCCGTGATCTTGTGGATCTTGAGCCGCCCGTCGGGGCTCACCGAGACCTCGGCGACACCGGCGACGTAGCTGCCGTAGCCCATGACCTGCGAGATGCCGTGGAAGCGGCCCGCGGGCAGCGGCTTTCCGTAGCCCGCCTTGTCGCAGGCAGCCTTCAGCACCGCCGCCCATTTGGGCTTCAGGTACTTCAGACGAAACGCCAGCGGATCCTGGCCCGCCGCCGCCGCCAGCTCGTCCATGAAGCATTCCATGTAGACGGCGTTCTGGTTCACGTTCACCCCACGCCAGAAGCCCGCGGTGATGTGCGGATTGCGCATGGCGTGGTCGATCATCAGGTTCGGGAGGTCGTAGCCGTAGGCCGCCTCGACCCCGGACTGCATGAGGCCCTGGAAGGCAATCGGGTCCATGCCGTTCACCAGATTCTGCGGCAGCAGCGACGCCAGGATCGACTGGCCGGAGAGGCGGATCTGCAGGCCGACCAGGTTGCCCTGGGCGTCAAGGCCGCCCGTCAGCTTGGCCATCGTCGTGGGATGGTACTGGCAGTGCGTCATGTCCTCTTCGCGCGACCAGATGAGCTTGATCGGCGTGCCGGGCATCTCCTTGGCCGCGAGCACGGCCTGGCGCACATAGTCGGAGCGGCCGCGACGTCCGAAGCCGCCGCCCAGCATCAGCTTGTAAACCTCGCACTGGGCGACCGGCAGGCCGGCCGCCTCCGACGCCGCGGCCAAAGCCGCCTCGCCGTTCTGCGTGCCGCACCAGACTTCGCACTTGTCGGCCGTGTAGCGCGCGGTGGCGTTCATCGGCTCCATGGTGACATGGTGCTGGTAGGGGAAGCTGTAGACGGCCTCGACCTTCTTGGCCGCGCCCTCGATCGCCTTCGAGGCGTCGCCTGCCTTGTTGCCGACGAACGCTTCCTTGGCCTCGAGCCCCTCCTTCAGCATGGCGTTGATCGTTTCCGTCGAAACCTTGCCGAGGTCGCCGACATCCCAGTTCATCGTCACCGCGTCGAGCGCCGTCTTGGCCTGCCAGTAGGTGTCGGCCACGACCACCACGGCATTGCCGTCGATCGCGAAGATCTTCTTCACACCCGGCATCTTTTCCGCCTTGGCGGCGTCGAAGTCCTTGAGCTTGCCGCCGATCACCGGGCAGGCGCGGACGGTGGCGTTGAGCAGGCCCGGCATCGTGTAGTCCATGCCGTAGATCTGCTTGCCCGTGACCTTGTCGACCGTGTCGAGCCGCTTCAGCGGCTTGCCGGCGATCTTCCAGTCCTTCGGATCCTTGAGCTTCACTTCCTTCGGTGGCTCGAGCTGCGCCGCCGCGGCGGCGACCGCGCCGTAGGTCACCGTCTTGCCCGATGCCTTGTGCGTGATCTTGCTGTCGGCAGCGCTGCATTCGGCGGCCGGCACGTTCCATTGCCTGGCGGCAGCGGCAATCAGCATCTCGCGCGCGATGGCGCCGCCTTCGCGGACATATTGCTGGCTTTCGCGGATGCCGCGGCTGCCGCCCGTCGAGAAGTTCCTCCAGACGCGGTTGCGCTTAAGGTTCTCGCCGGGCGTCGGATACTCCCAGGCGACCTTGTTCCAGTCGCACTCCAGTTCCTCGGCGACGAGTTGGCAGAGGCCGGTGAGCGTGCCCTGGCCCATTTCGGAGCGGGCGATGCGGATCACCACCTTGTCGTCGGGATGGATGACCACCCAGGCGTTCAGTTCCTTGACGGCCTGGGCGTGCGCCACATTTTCGTCGAAGGGCAGGTGGAAGCCGAGCGAGAAGCCGCCGGCGACGGCGGCGCCGCTGACGAGGAAGCCGCGACGGCCGAGCGAAGTCTGGATCGTCATGATGCGTCCCTCCCCTTAGGCCTTGGCTGCGGCGTGGATGGCGGCGCGGACCTGCTGGTAGGTGCCGCAGCGGCAGATGTTGGTCATCGCCTCGTCGATGTCGGCGTCGGTCGGGTTGGGCTTGGCCGCCAGCAGCGCCGTCGCCGCCATCACCATGCCGCTCTGGCAGTAGCCGCACTGGGGCACGTCGAGTTCGACCCAGGCCTTCTGGATCTTGTTCAACATGCCGTTCTCGGCCATCGCCTCGATGGTGACGACCTTCTGCGTGCCGACGGCATTCACCGGCACACTGCACGCGCGCACCGGCGCACCGTCGATATGGACCGTGCAGGACCCGCATTGCGCGATGCCGCAGCCATACTTGGTGCCGGTCAGGCCCAGTTGTTCACGCAGCACCCAGAGCAGGGGCGTTTCCGGATCGGCAGTGTATTCGACCGCCTTGCCGTTGACGTTGAGGACAGCCATCCCAGTCTCCCGTTGTTCAGGAAATATGAGACAACCTAGCCCAGCGAGGGCGCTGCCGCGCGAGCAACCGTCCGGCTTTCACGGAGGTGTGATGGCCGTCAGCGAACGGCGGCTTCGAAGACGCGACGGAAATTTCCGCCGAGCAGTTTTGCCGTCTCGTCTGCGTTGAACTTCGTGCGCAGGGCGGCCGCCAATTGTGGCAGATCGGTGTAGCCGGGCATTGCGCTCGCTCCCACGAGACCCAGCATGTCGGTACCGAGGCCGACATGATCGATGCCGACGACATCGACCATTCTCGCGAATCCGTCGGTCGCGTAGCTGACGATGTTCGGGAAGTAGGCGGCGACCGGCCAGATGCCGATGACGCCCCCCGTCCCGGCGATCACCTTCGCGTGGTCGGGCAGTATTCGACGCGTCCAGGCGGCAGGCCGGGTCGTCAGCGAAGTGTGGGACAGGACGAGCGGCTTCGTGGTGATGGCCGCGGCCTTCTTCACACCCTCGAAAGTGGCGTGCGCCACGTCGACCACGATGCCCAGCGCGTTGCAGCGGCGGATCACCTCGACGCCGAACGCCGTCAGCCCATCGTGCACGCTGGGCTCGGTCTGGATGTCGCCCAGTTCGTTGGGCCGGTAGTGCGTGAGCTGCAGATGGCGAAGCGCCCAGCGCTGATAGGCCTCGTCGAGCCGTTCGATTTGCCCCTCGAGGAAATCGGCACCTTCCGAAGCGACGATGATCGACGGCCGGTCGGCACGCGCCACCCTGAGTTCGGCGGCTGTCCGGATGATCGGCATGCCCTGATCGCGTGCGATCGCATGAAGGGCCGGAAAGGAGCGCTGACTGAACGCGTAAAGCTCGCCGGGACGCGGATCGCGACTGGGCCGCAGACGGCCGTCGGTCAGCTTGATGATCGGCGAATCGGAAACGACCGCCAGCGAGATCACCGACATGCCCCCTTGCCGCATCGGTTCCGCAACGGCCGCGGAGGCGCCACGGCCGAAACTCAGCGGCAGGACGTTACCGGCGTGACTGTGGACGTCTACCGCCATCCCATCGGTCGCCTGGGCCATCGCGGGCACTGGAAGGCAGAACGGCGGGCTCGCGGCGATCAGGGCACGACGCGTCACACCCCTCATTATCTCGGCATCGCGCAATTGATAGCGCCATCCGGCGGCCTCGAACGACACATGCCAGGTGCCGCTCAGCCGCAACGCCCCATTGCCGATGCTCAGTGGCTCCCGGGCGGCAACCTCGACGACCGCCAGCGGATTGTCGGGCACGCAGCCCGCACAACATCCGGGCTCGGCCATCAGGAGAAAGCGATCATGTCCACCCCAGGCGCTCGCTCCCAGCGCGAAGCCCGTGATCTCGACGCGCGCGCCATTTGCTTTGTCCGCGCGCCGCTTCCCGAGATCGTCCCACGAGAGGCGCATCGGCAACCCTACAATTTGGGCGGCGGATAATACGGACGATCGCCGAGCGCCTGCACGCGCTTCCAGAACTCCGGGCCCGAGGCCTTTCCGACCTCGTCGAGATCGGCCGCCTGGCGCCACAGGCTCCATGATTCGGGATGCAGGCGGCTCGCTTCCGCCATCTGCCGGTCGCCTTCGACCGCGCGGCCGTTCGCGCGCAGCCAGAGGCCCAGCCGGAAGCGCGCCCGCGCCTCCGCGATTTCGGGGGTGACCTTCGGCAGGCCCGCGCGCGCCTCGTCGGCCGGCAACGCATGTGCGCCGGTTGCGACCCAGGCGCGTACCGCGTCGAGATAGGCTTGGCGTGCGGCCAGGCGTTCTGCCTGGTCCTCCGGACTCATCGTGCGCGTCGTGAGATCCATGCGCCGGAAATGATCGGTCGATCCGGCCGTTTCAGGCGGGCGGGCGATGCGGCCCTGCTCGTCGATCCAGATCGCCTGCGGCACGTTCACGAGATTGTAGAGATCCTCGAGCCGATGGTCGGCGTCGATCAGCTGCCAGTAGGACGACTTCGCCTGCTCGATCCACGGACGCGCATGCTCGGCACCGCGGCTTTCCTGCGCCACGGCCACGACCATGAACCCCTTGTCCTTCAGTTCTTCGTAGAGTGCCTGCCACACGGGCAAGTCAAAGCGGCAGCCTCACCAACTGGCCCATGTGGCGAGGAACACCTTCCGGCCGCGCAGCTGCGACAGCGAACGCGGCACGCCGTCGATATCCGGCAGAGTGAAATCCGGCGCCTCCAATCCTTCGAGCGCGGCGTTGCGCTCCTCGGCCGGCGCGCCCAGCGCCCACACGTCCCGCGCCTCGCTCGCGACCACCGGACCGCCCAGTTTCTTCCAGAAGGCCTCGAGGTCGACTTCGTTGGGGGCCAGGGCGGAAGCGGGCAGCGGCACGCACAGATCGTCGCGGCACATGCCTTCCGGCTTCAGCGTCCAGCCGGTGACGCGCTCGGCATCGACGGGACTGATCCAGAGCCCGTCGTGCGCCGCGACGTCGTGTTCGCCCGCAGGCGTCAGGATCTTCGTCATCGTTCACCTTTCATGTTCCTCCCCCTAGCGGGGGAGGGGAAGCGTGTGTCATTTGGGCGTCGAGATCGTCACTTCCTTCGAGGTGATGAACTCCAGCAGTACCGGCACACCCTTCTGGGTCTGCTCGATGCCGCGCTTGATTGCCGGCACGATGTCCTCCGGCCGGGTGATGCGCTCGCCGTAGCCGCCAAAGGCCTTCGCCATGGCGGCATAGTCGCCCGAGATGTCGGTCGAGCGGTACTTCTCGGTCGAGACCTTCATGATGTGCAGTTCGATGGCCATCGAGAAGTTGTTGAGCAGGATCGACATGATCGGAATGCGCTCGCGCACCGCCGTCTCGAAATCCATGCCAGTGAAGCCGATTGCGGCATCTCCCCAGACGTTGATGCAGAGCTTGTCGGGACAGGCGAGCTTCGCACCCATGGCGAGGCCGAGCCCGTAGCCCAGCTGGGTGGTCTTGCCCCAGCCGATATAGGCGTGTGGCGCGGTCGTCTTCCAGAACGGCGAGAGCTGATCGCGCGGGCTGCCGGCATCGTGGGTGATGATCGTGTTGGCCTTGTCGACCGTGTGCTGCAGGTCCCACAGCACGCGGTAGGGATTGAGCGGCGCCTCGTTGTTGGTGAGCTTGGGCATCCACTCCTTGAGCCACTCGTCGGCGATCGGCTTGATCTCCGCCACCACCGGCGCGGCGTCGCGCTTCTTTCCGCCCACGAGCTTGCTGCACTCGTCGATCATGGCACGCAACGCCAGCTTGGCGTCGCCGATCAGGCCGTACTGGCAGCGCACGTCCTTGTTGAGATGGTTGGGATCGAGCGTGGTGTGGATCACCGTCTTGCCCTTCGGCATCGAGATGCCGAAGTTGGTTTCGGTGAAGGAACAGCCGATGCCGAACAGCACGTCACACTTGTCGAGGAAGTGACGGACCTGCCGCGGGTAGGCGCGCCCGCCGGAGCCCAGAGACAGCGGATGGGTCTCGTCGAAGCTGCTCTTGCCCTGGAGCGAGGTGCAGACGGGAATCGCCAACAGCTCGGCCAGCTCCTTCAGCTCGCCATAGGCCTCGGCCCAGTGAACGCCGTGGCCGGCATAGATGACCGGCCGCTTGGCCTCCACCAGCACCTTGGCGGCTTCCTTCACGGCCGCCGGATCGGGTCCGTAACGCGTCGGCTTGATGGGCTCGTAGGTCAGCGGATCGGGCGCGTCCTCACCGTTGGCCTCGGCCGGGAACTCGATGATGACCGGCGAACCGCGGCCGTTGCGCAGCAGGCTGAAGGCACGGCGCATGACGTTCTCGATGTCAGCGCCCGAGGTGATCGGCTCGGCGTGCTTGGCGACATGCGCCATGGTGATGGTCGAGTTGAAGTTCGGCGGCACGTGCGCGATGCGGCGCGGATAGCCCGCCGGGATGACCAGCAGTGGCACCGATTCACCGTACGCCTGTGCGACGCCGCCATAGGCGTTCTCCGAGCCCGGGCCGCTCTGCATGCAGAACACGCCCATCTTGCGGCCCTTAGTCATGCGCGACATGGCATCGGCCATATGCAGGCCGATGCGCTCCTGGCGCACGATGATCGGCCGGATGTCGATCGCGGCGCAGTGTTCGATCAGATGATTGACGGGATAGGCGAAGAGATACTCGACCCCCTCGCGCTTCAGGATTTCGGCGACGGCCGGGCCGGTCTTCATCTTCGTTTTCTCCCGTTCTTTTGCCGGATGCGCGCCGCTCCAGTGGCGCGCACCTGGCTTTTGTCTACTTGTTCAGTTCCTTCATCGCGCTGTCGAGGCCGCCCAGGGTGAGCGGGAACATGCGATTGCTGGTCAGCTGCTGCAGCAACTGGATCGACGGCGTGTAGCTCCAGTGCCGCTCCGGCACCGGGTTCAGCCACGCCATGCTGCGATAGGTGTCGGACACGCGCTGGATCCAGACCTGGCCGGCCTCTTCATTCCAGTGCTCCACCGAGCCGCCCGGGTAGGCGATCTCGTAGGGGCTCATCGAGGCGTCACCGACGAACAGCACCTTGTAGTCGGGCGGATAGGTGTGGAGCATCTGCGCCGTCGAGAAGGTGTCGACGTGCCGGCGGCGATTGTCCTTCCACAGCTTTTCGTAGAGGCAGTTGTGGAAGTAGAAGAATTCGAGGTGCTTGAACTCCGACCGCGCCGCCGAGAACAGCTCCTCGCAGACGCGGATGTGCGCGTCCATCGAGCCGCCGATGTCGAACAGGATCAGCAGCTTCACCTTGTTGCGCCGCTCCGGCACCATCTTGATGTCGAGGTACCCCGCATTGCGTGCGGTCGAGCGGATCGTGTCGGGCATGTCGAGCTCGACCTCGGCGCCCTCGCGCGCGAACTTGCGCAGCCGGCGCAGCGCGATCTTGATATTGCGCGTGCCGATCTCGACCGTGTCGTCGAGGTTCTTGTACTCGCGCTTGTCCCACACCTTGACGGCGCGGCCCTCGCGGCCCTTTTCTTGGCCGATGCGCACGCCCTCGGGATTGAAGCCGTAGGCGCCGAACGGCGAGGTGCCGGCGGTGCCGATCCACTTGCTGCCGCCCTGGTGGCGCTTCTGCTGCTCCTCGAGACGCTTCTTCAGCGTCTCCATGAGCTTCTCCCAGCCGCCCATCGACTCGATCTGCTTCTTCTCCTCTTCGGTGAGAAGCTTCTCGGCGAGCTTGCGCAGCCATTCCTCCGGGATCTCGGCGGTGACCCCCTCGGCCGGAAGC
>JAGNNA010000191.1 GCA_017990895.1 Reyranella sp. | reverse complement strand
CTCGACATGATGACCAAGGGACACCAGCTCGCCGACATGTCGGCGAACATCGGCTCGCTCGACATCGTGTTCGGCGAGATCGACCGCTAGGAGACGATGCGATGGCGATGATTACCGCCGACCCCAAGGACGTCCCGCAGGTCGCAAGCTTTTCCTTCACGCCCGAATACATGGCGAAGGTCGAGGAGCAGATCGCCCACTACCCGCCGGGCCGTCAGGCGAGCGCGGTGATCGCGGTGCTGGACCTGGCGCAGCGTCAGCAGGGCTGGCTGCCGCGCGCGGCGATGAACGAGGTGGCGCGCATCCTCGATATGGCGCCGATCCGCGTCTACGAGATCGCGACCTTCTATACGATGTTCCAGCTGCGCCCGAAGGGTAAGTACCTGCTACAGGTCTGCACCACGACGCCGTGCTGGCTGCGCGGCTCCGACGCGGTGATGAAGGCCTGCCAGCACGCCGCCGACGGCGAGACGTTCAGCGTGCAGGAGGTCGAGTGCCTCGGCGGCTGCGTCAACGCGCCGGTCGTGCAGATCAACGACGATTTCTACGAGGACCTCGACGAGGCCTCGATGAACAAGGTGCTCGACGCGTTCCGGCGCGGCGAGACGCCGAAGCCTGGACCCCAGGTGGACCGCCAGACGTCGGCCCCCGAGGGCGGCCTGACAACGCTGAAGGGCGAGTAGCAGCATGCTCGGCGACAAGGACCGCATCTTCACCAATCTTTACGGCGTCCAGGACTGGCGCCTGGCCGGCGCGCGCGCCCGCGGTGCCTGGGACAATACCAAGGCGATCCTCGACAAGGGCGTCGACTGGATCATCGACGAGATGAAGAAGTCGGGGCTGCGCGGCCGCGGCGGCGCCGGCTTCCCGACCGGCATGAAGTGGTCCTTCATGCCGAAGGAAGTAAAGGACCGGCCGCACTATCTCGTCGTCAATGCCGACGAGTCGGAGCCGGGCACCTGCAAGGATCGCGACATCATGCGTCACGATCCGCACCTGCTTATCGAGGGCTGCCTGGTTGCGGGCTTCGCGATGCGCGCCCATGCCGGCTACATCTACGTGCGCGGCGAGTTCTACAACGAGGCGCAGCACCTGATCGCCGCCATCAAGGAGGCCTATGACGCGGGCCTTCTGGGCAAGAATGCCTGCGGCTCGGGCTGGGACTTCGACCTCTACGTCCATCGCGGCGCCGGCGCCTATATCTGCGGCGAGGAGACCGCGCTGCTCGAGAGCCTCGAAGGCAAGAAGGGCATGCCGCGGCTGAAGCCGCCGTTCCCGGCGGGCGCCGGCCTCTATGGCTGCCCGACCACGGTGAACAACGTCGAGTCGATCGCGGTCGCGCCGACCATCCTGCGCCGCGGCGCGGCCTGGTTCGCGGGCATCGGCCGCCCGAACAACACCGGCACCAAGCTCTTCTGCATCTCCGGCCACGTGAACCGGCCGTGCAACGTGGAAGAGGAGATGGGCATTCCCCTGCGCGAGCTGATCGAGCGTCATTGCGGCGGCGTGCGCGGCGGCTGGGACAATCTGCTGGCGGTCATCCCGGGCGGGGCCTCGGTGCCGCTGCTGCCGAAGTCGATCTGCGACACGCAGCTGATGGACTTCGACTCGCTGCGCGACCAGCGCTCCGGTCTTGGCACCGCGGCGGTGATCGTCATGGACAAGTCGACCGACGTGGTGAAGGCGATCGCGCGGCTGAGCTACTTCTACAAGCACGAGAGCTGCGGCCAGTGCACGCCGTGTCGCGAGGGCACCGGCTGGATGTGGCGCGTCATGGAACGCATGGTCACGGGCAATGCGCGGATCGAGGAGATCGATGCGCTCGAGGACGTCACCAAGCAGGTGGAAGGTCACACGATCTGCGCGCTGGGCGACGCTGCGGCGTGGCCGATCCAGGGCCTGATCCGGCATTTCCGGCCCGAGATGGAGCGCCGCATTCGCGCGCGCACCGAAAAACTGGCAGCCGAGTAGGCGGGGCGGGGAGCAGGCAATGCCCAAGGTCAAGATCGACGGCGTCGAGATGGAGGTGCCGGCCGGCATCACCGTGCTGCAGGCCTGTGAACTGGCCGGCGTCGAGATTCCGCGCTTCTGCTATCACGACCGGCTGTCCATCGCCGGCAACTGCCGCATGTGCCTCGTCGAGGTGAAGCCCGGCCCGCCCAAACCGCAGGCGAGCTGCGCGCTGCCCGTCGCCGACAAGCAGGAGATCTTCACCCAGACCCCGACCGTGCAGAAGGCGCGCAAGGGCGTGATGGAATTCCTGCTGATCAACCATCCGCTGGATTGCCCGATCTGCGACCAGGGCGGCGAGTGCGACCTGCAGGACCAGGCGATGGCCTACGGTTTCGACCGCAGCCGTTACCACGAAAACAAGCGGGCGGTGCCGGACAAGGAACTGGGCCCGCTCGTGAAGACGTCGATGAACCGCTGCATCCATTGCACGCGCTGCATCCGTTTCGCGACCGAGGTCGCCGGCGTCGAGCAGCTGGGCGCCACGGGCCGCGGCGAAAGCATGGAAGTCACGACCTATGTCGAGCAGGCTCTGTCGACCGAGCTCGCCGGCAATCTGGTCGATCTCTGTCCGGTCGGCGCGCTGACCTCGAAGCCCTATGCCTTCGAGGCGCGTCCCTGGGAATTGACCAAGACCGAATCGGTCGACGTTCTCGACGCACTGGGTTCGAACATCCGCATCGATTCGCGCGGTGCGCAGGTGATGCGCGTCCTGCCGCGTCTCAACGACGACGTGAACGAGGAGTGGATCTCCGACAAGACGCGGCATGCGATCGACGGGCTGCGTCATCAGCGGCTCGACCGGCCCTATGTCCGCACCAAGGGCAAGCTGGTCGAAGCGACTTGGGATGAGGCCTTTGCCGCCATCGCCGCCAAGCTGAATGGTCTGGACGGCAGCAAGATCGCGGCGATCGTCGGAGACCAGTGCGACGCTGAATCAATGGTGGCCCTCAAGGACCTGATGGCGTCGCTGGGGTCGCCCAACGTCGACTGCCGTCAGGACGGTGCCAAGATCGACGGCCCGCGCGGAAGCTACATCTTCAACGCGGGCGTGCGCGGCATCGACCAGGCGGATGCGATTCTGCTTATCGGCACCAATCCGCGTTTCGAAGCCCCCGTACTCAATGCCCGCATTCGCAAGCGCTACGTCCATGGCAGGTGCCCGATCGCCAGCATCGGCACGGCAGAGGACCTGACCTATCCGGTCGAGCGGCTGGGCGCGGGACCGGCGACGCTGCGTGAACTTGTCGACGGCAAGCTGGGCTTCTTCGAGAAGCTCAAGAACGCGAAGCACCCGCTGATCGTCGTGGGCATGGGCGCGCTCGCCCGCGAGGACGGCGCCGCGGTGCTGGCGATGGCCGCGGAACTGGCCGGCAAGCTGAACGCCGTGCGCGACGACTGGAACGGCTTCGCCGTCCTGCATACGGCGGCGGCGCGCGTCGGCGGCCTCGATCTCGGCCTGGTGCCGGGCGAGGGCGGCCGGGACGTCGCGGGTATCCTCGACGGGTGCCAGAAGAAGGAGATCGAGGCGGTCTTCCTGCTGGCGGCCGACGAGATCGACACAACGAAGCTCGGCATGGCCTTCGTGATCTATCAGGGGCACCACGGCGATGCCGGCGCCCATCGTGCCGACGTGATCCTGCCGGGCGCGGCCTACACCGAGAAGCCGGGCATCTATGTGAACACCGAGGGCCGGGTCCAGGTCGGCCGTCGCGCCGGCTATCCGCCGGGCGATGCTCGCGAGGACTGGGCGATCCTGCGCGCGCTCTCGGAGCGGCTGGGCAAGACGCTGCCGTACGACACGCTGCATCAGGTCCGGTCGCGGCTCGTCGCCGTGAACAAGGTCTTCGCGGCGATCGACCAGCAGGCGCCGGGCGCTTGGGGACCGGCCGGCAAGCCCGGCCCGACCACGGATGCGCCGCTGAAGTCGTCCGTCGCGAATTTCTACATGACCTGTCCGATCAGCCGCGCGTCCAGGACCATGGCCGATTGCACGGCTTCCCGGGCCCATCTCATGGCGGCGGAGTAGGGCATGTTCGCCGAAATCCACACCTTCTTCACGACCAACTGGGTCGGCATCGCGATCCTGATCCTGCTGCAGTGCCTCGCGGTCACGGTGCCGCTGCTGCTGGCCGTCGCCTACATGACCTATGCCGACCGCAAGATCTGGGCGTCGATCCAGCTGCGCCGAGGCCCCAACGTGGTCGGTCCCTTCGGACTGCTGCAGCCGATGGCCGACGGGCTGAAGCTCGTGCTCAAGGAGACGATCGTCCCGTCGAGCGCCAACGGCATCCTGTTCATCATCGCCCCGATGATCGCCTTCATGACCGCTCTGGTCGCCTGGGCGGTCGTGCCGTTCGACAACGGCTGGGTCATCGCCGACATCAATGTCGGCATCCTTTACCTGTTTGCCATCTCGTCGCTCGGCGTCTACGGCATCATCATCGCCGGCTGGGCATCGAACTCGAAATACGCCTTCCTCGGCGCCCTGCGCTCGGCGGCGCAGATGGTATCCTACGAGGTCTCGATCGGCTTCGTGCTGATCACCGTCCTGCTCTGCGTCGGCTCGCTCAACCTGTCGCAGGTCGTGCTCGCCCAGTCCGGCTGGTTCTGGAACTGGTTCTGGCTGCCGCTGCTGCCGATGTTCGTGATCTTCTTCATCTCCGCTCTCGCGGAGACGAACCGCACACCGTTCGACCTGCCGATGTCGGAAGCCGAGCTGGTGGCGGGCTTCCACACCGAATACTCGGCGATGACCTTCGGCCTGTTCTTTCTCGGCGAATACGCCAACATGATCCTGCTCTCGGCCCTGGGCGCGGTCCTGTTCCTGGGCGGCTGGCATTCGCCGATTCCCTACGCCCCGTTCACGCTCGTGCCGGGCGTGATCTGGTTCGCCCTCAAGATCGCGTTCCTTCTGTTCATCTTCAGCTGGACCAAGGGCACGCTGCCTCGCTACCGCTACGACCAGCTGATGCGGCTGGGCTGGAAGGTGTTCCTGCCTGTGTCGCTGGGCTGGGTCGTCCTCACCGCTGCCGTGCTGACGTTCGGCGGCTGGCTGCCGAAGCCCTAGGAGCAATCGCCAAATGGCTTCCCTCGACCGTACCGCGCGCGCCTTCCTGCTCTCCGAGCTGGTGGCGGGCTTCGCCCTCACCCTGAAGTACATGTTCAAGCCCAAGGTGACGGTGAACTATCCCTACGAGAAGGGTCCGCTCAGCTCGCGGTTCCGCGGCGAGCATGCGCTGCGCCGCTATCCCAACGGCGAGGAGCGCTGCATCGCGTGCAAGCTGTGCGAGGCGATTTGCCCGGCGCAGGCCATCACCATCGAGGCCGAGCCGCGCGACGACGGCAGCCGCCGCACGACGCGCTACGACATCGACATGACGAAGTGCATCTACTGCGGCTTCTGCCAGGAAGCCTGCCCGGTCGATGCGATCGTGGAAGGGCCGAACTTCGAGTTCTCGACGGAGACGCGCGAGGAACTCATGTACAACAAGGACAAGCTGCTCGCGAACGGCGACCGCTGGGAGACCCTGATCGCGGCGAACCTCCACTCCGAAGCGGCTTATCGCTGAGCCGGGCGGGGGAGAGAAACAGATCATGATACTCCAGGCCCTGGCCTTCTACGTCTTCGCCGCGATCACGGTGGCTGCGGCCGCCATGGTCGTGGTCTCGCGCAACCCCGTCTATTCGGTGCTGTTCCTGATCCTGGCGTTCTTCAACGCCGCGGGCCTGTTCCTGCTGATCGGCGCCGAGTTCATCGCGATGATCCTGGTCATCGTTTATGTCGGCGCCGTGGCGGTGCTCTTCCTCTTCGTGGTCATGATGCTCGACATCAATCTCACGGAACTGCGGGAGGGCTTCCTGGAATACTTCCCGGTGGGCGCGCTGATCGGCGCGGTGCTGTTCGCGGAGCTGCTGCTCGGCGTCGGAATCATCGGCGCCGGCTCGACGACGGTCGCGGGCCTCAACGCGCACGGCGCGCAGGTGATGGCGATCGACAATACGCGCGCCATCGGGCGGGTGCTTTACACCCAGTACTTCTATCTCTTCCAGGTCGCGGGCCTGGTACTGCTGGTCGCCATGATCGGCGCCATCGTGCTCACCCTGCGGAGCCGGCCGGGCGTCCGCCGCCAGAAGGCCGTCGACCAGATCAACCGCACGAAGGAACAGTCCGTCACCGTGGTCAAGGTGCCGACGCGGGGAGGGGTGTGATGACGATCGGGCTGGGCCACTACCTCACCGTTGCCGCGGTGCTGTTCACCATGGGCATCCTGGGAATCTTCCTGAACCGCAAGAACGTCATCGTCATTCTGATGTGCGTCGAGCTGATGCTGCTCGCGGTCAACATCAACCTGGTGGCCTTCTCGGTCTTCCAGGGCAATGTCGTCGGACAGATCTTCGCCATGCTGGTCCTGACCGTGGCCGCCGCCGAGGCGGCAATCGGCCTGGCGATCCTGGTGGTCTATTTCCGCAACCGCGGAACGATCGCCGTCGAAGACATCAATGCGATGAAGGGCTAGGGGCGCGCTCATCATGGATCTCGCCATCAAGCTCATCGTCTTCCTGCCGCTCGTCGCGGCGGCGATCGCCGGCCTGTTCTGCCGCGTCATCGGCGCCCGTCCCGCCCAGATCGTTACCTGCGCGGCCCTGCTGATCGCGGCCGCCCTCTCGGTTTTCGTCTTCGTCAAGATCGGCTTCGGCGCGGAGAAGCTGATCGTCGTGAAGCTCTTCTCCTGGATCGATTCGGGGACCCTCGACATCGCCTGGGCGCTGCGGGTCGACACGCTGACCGCCGTCATGCTGATCGTGGTCACCGGCGTGTCGTCGATGGTCCATATCTACTCCATCGGCTACATGGAGGAAGATCCCAGCATCCCGCGCTTCATGGCGTATCTCAGCCTGTTCACCTTCTTCATGTTGATGCTGGTGACGGCCGATAACCTGGTGCAGCTGTTCTTCGGCTGGGAAGGGGTTGGTCTCGCGTCCTACCTGCTGATCGGCTTCTGGTACGACAAGCCCTCGGCCAATGCCGCCGCGATGAAGGCCTTCATCGTGAACCGGGTCGGAGACTTCGGCTTCGCGCTGGGTATCTTCGCCGTCTGGATGCTGTCGGGCTCGGTCGGCTTCGAGGAGATCTTCGGCAAGGCGCCGCAGATGGCGCAGATGCGCATCCAGTTCCTCGGCATGGACCTGCCGGCGCTGGAGACCGCGTGCCTGCTGCTGTTCGTCGGCGCCATGGGCAAGTCCGCCCAGCTCGGCCTGCACACCTGGCTGCCGGACGCCATGGAAGGCCCGACCCCGGTGTCCGCGCTGATCCATGCCGCCACCATGGTCACCGCCGGCGTCTTCATGGTCTGCCGCCTGTCGCCGCTGTTCGAGCTGGCGCCGACCGCCTCCATGGTCGTGACCCTGATCGGCGCCGCCACGGCCTTCTTCGCCGCCACGGTCGGCCTGACCCAGTTCGACATCAAGCGCGTCGTTGCCTATTCGACCTGCAGCCAGCTCGGCTACATGTTCTTCGCCTGCGGCGTGGGCGGCTACTCGGCCGCCATGTTCCACCTCACGACGCACGCCTTCTTCAAAGCGCTGCTGTTCCTGGGGTCTGGCTCGGTGATCCACTGCCTCCATCACGAGCAGGACATGCGCAAGATGGGCGGCGTGCGCGAGAAGGCGCCGCAGACCTTCATCCTTATGTGGATCGGCACGCTGGCGCTATCGGGCATTGGCATCCCGTTCATCCTGGGCAACGGCCTGGGATTCGCGGGTTTCTACTCCAAGGACATCATGCTGGAGTCGGCCTACGGCGTGCACACCACGGTCGGCTTGGTCGCCTTCTGGCTGGGCGTCATCGCCGCGTTCATGACGGCCTTCTATTCGACCCGCCTGATGTTCATGACCTTCTACGGCAAGTATCGCGGCGATCACCACACATGGGATCACGCCCACGAATCGCCGCTGGTCATGATGATCCCGCTCTACGTGCTGGGCATCGGCGCCGCTTTCTCGGGTCTGGTGGGCTACGACTGGTTCGTCGGCCACGACTGGCAGCACTTCTGGGGCAAGTCGCTCGCCGTGAAGGCCACGGAAGAGGTACTGCACCACGCCCACGAAGTGCCGCTATGGGTGAAGCTGCTGCCGCTGGTCTGCGCGATCGCCGGCATCGCGCTCAGCTACTACTACTATGTGGTGCGCACCGACTTGCCGGAGCGCACGGTCAAGCGGTTCCCCGGCCTGCACGCGCTGTTCTACAACAAGTGGTACTTCGACGAACTCTACGACGCGGTGTTCGTGAAGCCCTCGCTCGCTCTCGGGCGCTTCTTCTGGAAGAAGGGTGACGCAGCCACGATCGACGGACTCGGGCCCGACAACGTCGCCGCGCGCGCCCAGGACATGGCGGGCATGCTGATGCGCTTCCAGAGCGGATATCTCTATCACTACGCGTTCGTGATGCTGGTCGGTGTCGCCGGTCTCGTCACTTATTTCATGCTGTCGGCGAGGTAAGGCCCCCGATGTCGAGCTGGCCCATCCTCTCCCTGGTCACGTTCCTGCCTCTGGTGGGAGCGCTGTTCTGCCTGATCGTCAACGGCCCGAAGGAGGCCGTCGACCGCAACTGTCGCAGCGTGGCTCTGGTCACGACGCTCGCGACCTTCCTGATCTCGCTTCTCCTCTGGATCCGCTTCGATCCGACGAAGGCGGGCTTCCAGTTCGAGGAGAAGGTCGCCTGGGTGCCCGCCCTCAATATCGGCTACCACGCCGGCATTGACGGCATCTCGCTGTTCTTCGTGCTGCTCTCGACCCTGCTGACGCCGATCTGCATCCTGGCGAGCTGGGAGTCGGTCAAGGTCCGCGTCAAGGAGTACATGATTGCGTTCCTCGTGCTCGAGACCTTCATGGTCGGCATGTTCTGCGCGCTCGACCTGACGCTGTTCTACATCTTCTTCGAAGGCGTCCTCATTCCGATGTTCCTGATCATCGGCGTGTGGGGCGGCAAGCGGCGCGTCTACGCGGCCTTCAAGTTCTTCCTCTACACGCTGCTCGGCTCGGTTCTGATGCTGCTGGCGATCATCGCCGTCTACTGGCAGGTCGGGACGACGGACCTGCCGACGGTCATGGAGAAGCTCGACCTGCCGTTCACCTGGCAGTGCTGGCTGTGGCTGGCCTTCTTCGCCTCGTTCGCGGTGAAGGTGCCGATGTGGCCGGTCCACACCTGGCTGCCGGATGCTCACGTCGAGGCGCCGACCGCCGGCTCCGTCATCCTGGCAGGTGTGCTGCTGAAGATGGGCGGCTACGGCTTCCTGCGCTTCTCGATCCCGCTGTTCCCCGAAGCCACGCAGTACTTCGCGCCGCTGGTCTTCGCCCTGTCGATCGTGGCGGTGATCTACACCTCGCTGGTCGCGCTGGTGCAGGAGGACATGAAGAAGCTGATCGCCTATTCGTCGGTGGCCCATATGGGCTTCGTGACGATCGGTGCCTTCGTCATGAACATGCAGGGCGTGCAGGGCTCGATCTTCCAGATGCTGAGCCATGGCGTCGTCTCGGCCGCGCTCTTCCTCTGCGTCGGCGTGGTCTACGACCGCATGCACACGCGCGAGATCGCGGCCTATGGCGGCCTCGTGCATCGCATGCCGCGCTACGCCTTCACCTTCCTGTTCTTCACCCTGG
>JAGNNA010000190.1 GCA_017990895.1 Reyranella sp. | reverse complement strand
CCGGAACACGGTCTTCGCGGCCGACGCCCGGAAGCGTGCAGGAGGATAGTGAAATACCGAGTGAGACCACCGCATCGGCGGCTTTCCGGGCCATGGCAGCGACGGTCTTCAGGTTCGCTCCCTGCTCGGCGTAGTGGCCGGCGACCTTCTCTACGAACATGACGCCGGCGATGCCCCGTGGCTGGGGCAGGTGCGGCAGCGCGATGTCGTCCTTGACGATCACGACCTCGACTTTCCTCCCGAGCGTGCGGGCGCGTTCGACGGCGAGGCCGAAGTTCAGGCGGTCGCCGGTGTAGTTCTTGAAGATGACGAGGCAGCCGCTCTTGCCCGTCACCGCCATGATCGCGGCGAACACGGCGTCGACCGACGGCGAGGCAAAGACGTCGCCGCACACGGCAGCAGTCAGCATGCCCTTGCCGACAAACGATGCATGTGCCGGTTCGTGACCGGATCCGCCGCCCGCCACGATCGCCACGCGACCGGGCCTGTGGTCGGTGCGCAGGACGACCTTGATGCCGGGATAGCCGTCGAGACGCGCCAGATTGGCGCCGCCGCTGCTGCGCAACAGACCGTCGATCGCGTCGACGACGAGGCTCTCCGTGCCGTTTATGAATTGCATGGCGGTTCTCACATCGTCCGGTTGCTGCGAGTTGGGGCGCCGCCGTCCCCGGGGGCGGGAGGCCGGCGCACCAGGGTCCACCAGCCAATCAGCCCGACGATGCCGGTCATGGCGACCCCGATGCCGATGTTCATCTGCGTATCGTGCGGCACGTAGCCGATCAGAAGCGTCAGCACCGCGGCGGTGACCATCTGTACGAAGCCCATCAGGGCGGAAGCCGCGCCGACCCGACTGGCGGGGACCGCGGACAGCGCGTTCGCCATGGCATTCGGCATGTTGAGGCCGTTGCCCCAGCCCATAAGAACCAGGGGCACGATCAGGGCCAGCGGCGTGACGTAGCCCAGTGCTGCCGTCGCCACCATCGCCAGCGCGCCCACGGTGAGGATTCCCTGGCCCGCCGGGATCAGGATGAGGCTCTTCACGCGGCCCTGCAGGCGGCTGGAGACCAGGCTGCCGACGACGAAGTTGCCAGCCCAGGCGAGAGTGAACCAGCCGAAGGTCTCGACGGCCACACCCATGACCTGGATCAGCAGGATGGGACCGCCTGAAAAGAACACATTGAAGCCGGCCGAGGCGCAGGTCGCCGCGATCATCAGGCCGATGAAGCGGCGCTCGCGGAGTACCGCCCGAAACCCGTCGAGATAGTCGCGCACCACGCCCGTGGTGCGCGGCGCCGCCTTCGGGGCGGTCTCGCCAAGGATGCGCCACACGACGACCAGCACCGCCAGCCCGCAGGCGGCCGTGAACCAGAAATTGCTGCGCCAGCCGAAGTAGCCGAGCAGCTGACCGCCCAGCAGCGGTGAGAGTGCCGGCGCCAGCGCCATGGACGAGGCCATGTAGCCCATCGCCCGGGGCGCCTCGGGGCCCGTCCGGCTGTCGCGCACGATGGCGCGGCCCAGCACAACGCCGCCGCAGGCGCCGCAGGCCTGGACGAGGCGCGCGGCGATCAGGGCATCGATCGTGGGACTGAGCGCGCAGCCGACGCTGCCGACCGTGAAGACGACGAGGCTGGCCAGCAGCACCGGCCGGCGCCCTACGCTGTCCGAGAGCGGGCCCACGGCCAGTTGGGCGAAGGCGAACGCGAACAGATAGATCGAGAGCGTCATCTGGGCGGTGCCGTAGGAGACGCTCAGGTCGTTCGCAATGGTCGGCAGGGACGGCAGGAAAATGGTCAGCGCCATCTGCGAGGACACGGTGGCGCTCATCAGCAGCCAGATCGGCGGTTTGGTCGTGCGCATGCGCGGCAATTTCACTGTCCGCGACAGGCGGAATGGCGGCCTCATAGCAGCCTTCAGTCGCGCCGGGCAGTGCCGACGTCCGTCAGGCGGTCGGCAGGCGGCCCTGAACCGAGAGACGGCCGTCTGGGCCGCGCTGCATTGCCACGATCTCGCCACTGCCGGGAAAGACCTGGCTGAGCGCCGTCACCACCACCTGATGCGTCACGAAAACGGTGGGCTTCGCGAGGTCGAGTTGGCCAATCCACTGCCGCAGCGCCTCAATCTGGCCGGCTTCGCGCGAGCGGTCCTGAAAGAAGGAGTTGAGCAGCCGCTGAGGGCGCACTTCCCCAAGCCCCATCAGGCTCGCCGTGTCGAGGCAGCGGCACCATTGGCTGGAATACACGTCGGCGGTGACAATCGAGTTGGCACGGAACAGGTCACCGATCCCAACGGCCTGGGCGCGGCCTTCGGCCGACAGATTGCGCTGCGTCGCGCAGTCCTCCAAGCGGAAGCCGGCCGGATCGTTTGTTCCGGGGGCCGTGGCATGGCGGATCAACGCAAAGGACCCGGGGCGACGCAGCGCCGACCAGGCATCGCTCTCGGCCAACGCGGAGCCGTTTGCAGCGAATGCGACACCGGCTACGAGGCCGGTTACGAGCCCGCGGCGCGATAAATCGGAACGCTGGAAGTCAGGAACGCACTTCGTCACAGATTGTAGTTAGGCACGGTCCTCTGGCGGGTCCATGACGGGCCGCCCTCGCTCACTGTGCTTTGATCGACCGTGAGCCCGCGGCCTGGAACTCGACGGCCGTGCCCGCTCATGCAGGACGGCACGAGGGGCGGCTGGAACGCTGGATTTCCGGAATTATGGTGGGCGCTGTAGGGATTGAACCTACGACCCCACCCGTGTGAACGTTGTTCGGCTTCGTTGATTCTATTGGGAAAATTTGAAAGTTGCCCCTGCTTTGCCCCTGTTCTGGGCTTGGCGATACGGCGTGGACGCCTCGAGGTTGAGGAGCGTGTTATCGGCGCGAACTCGATTCTTGTGATCAACAGTTCGAGGAAGCCAGCGATGATGCAGCAGGAACTTCAGTCGATGCTCCAGGACGCGCTTCTCTCGCCTTTCCCACCTGATCTTCGCTTGGCGGTAGCCGCCATGGCATTTGTGAAAAGCTATCTGGCGGCCAGTGCCAAGCTGCACAACAGACTCGCCGATTAACGTGAAGTTCGCCAAGAGATACATTTCGAACAGGCCCAGCGGCACAGCTTTGGGCTGAGTCTCAGCCAGGCCAGGCGGGCGGGGATCGTCTGCATTCATCGCTGGATCAGCGGCGAAATCCTCCCAGAGCTGTGCGGCAAACATCCACGACAGGGCCTCGACGGCGTGGCGGGTGGACAACTCGAGGCGCGTCCCATTGTAAGTCCCTCTGACGTACCAGTTTCCGCCCTCCCTGCGGGGCGCCCGAAGCGTGTAAGGCAGCTTCATTTTCTGGCCCGCAGGATGCCGACGCTCCGACCGGGCGTGTCCGTCGCCCGGTGGTGGGTGTACCGGCCGGCACTCCGCTCGTCGCGCCAAACGCCGCGCTCGGCGATGGCCTTCATGTCCCATCCCAGGGCCCGCAAATCGGTCGCCAGAGGCCGACGCCCTGGCGCCTGAAGCGCTCCTCTTGCGGAAAAACGCCCATGACCTCGATTGGGAACCCGCTCGATCCAATCACGCGGTCGCCGATCTTGATGTCGCCGATTGGAACCCATCCTTTCGGTGTAAGAACGGGTTCGCTTATCGGCTGCTGTTTGCCCTGCGCATTCCGTCCGCGGATCTCCACGAGATTGCCGCGAGGATAGATGCGCACGGCCGTCAGGCGCTTCAGGTTCTCGGCCTGGAGCGAGATGATCTTCAGGCCGTTGGGGGCCTGCGACCCGCCGAGGTCGAGCTGTCCTTCGGCGGCCTTCGTCGTCTTTGCCATAGTGGTGCGTCCTTTGGTCGGGGCTCTTTTTTGTGTCTAAGGCAGCGGCTACGCAGCCTGCTTCTGCCGCCAACCATGGTTGCTGGTTTCGAACACCTGACGGTAGACGTCGCCGTGCGCCTCCTCGTCGGCATCCTGCAGTTTCTTGATGACGCTCAGGAGGAAATCGTTGCTTGCCAGCCGCGCGGCGTAAGTGGTCAGGTGAGCATGGCGGCGTGAACGGGACGCGGGGCTGCCGGCGGTGCCGTCAGCAGGACGAGCGGCTGGACGGCGCACGCATGGGACCATACAAAGCCGTCGCCTCTCAGCGGGCAGATCTCCGGCCCTGCCGCGTCCAGTAACGGTTGCCATGGACGATCTGCAATGCGCTCACCGGTGGCGCTTGGGGCGGGGGCGGCCTCTACAGAAGCCCCGAAGATCGAGACGTGCCCGTGCTCTTTCCAGGCAACACCAACGACATTTACATTGTCGAGAGGGCCCGCTGGTAGGAGGGGCCATTTCATGGACTTGAGTTTTGTCACGCTATTGCCGGGCGATCCCGCGCCGCGGTTCCGGGCCGCGACATCCAGCGTCCCTCATTTTCGCTTCGACATGGTGGCGGGGCGCTACATCGTGCTTTGCTTCTTCGTGTCGGGGAGCACGCCGGGCGGCGCCGCGGCGCTCCAGGCGGTGGCCCTGAACCGCAACAGATTCGATGACACGCGCGTGTGCTTTTTCGGCGTAACCGCCGATCCCCGGGACAAGGACAGCGGCCGCGTCGAGCAGAGCCTGCCCGGCGTGCGCTACTTTCTCGATTTCGACGCCGCCGTCTGTAAGGCCTATGGCGCCTTGCCCCGCGAGGCCGCGCCCGGGGCCACCGTCCACGGGCGGCAATTCTGGATCGTGCTCGACCCGACCCTGCGCGTGCTCGAGGTTTTTCCCTTCAAGCCGGGCGGCGCGGACTGCGCCGAGCTGTTCGCCTATCTCAACGAGCTACCGCCGCCGCATCTTCATACCGGTGAAGCCCTCCAGGCCCCTGTGCTGGTTCTGCCAAACGTTTTCGAGCCCGCCTTCTGTCGCAAGCTCATCGACCTGCACACAGCAGATGGCGGACGCGACACCGGTTTCATGAACGAGGTCGACGGCAAGACCGTCGAGCGGGTAGATCCCGCGCGCAAGCGCCGCCGCGACTGCCTTGTCCGAGACAAGGACGTCATTCTGACGGTGCAACGAAGGATCAAGCGTCGAATCGTGCCGGAGATCGCCCGCGTCTTTTTCTTCGATGCCACCCGCATCGAGCGCTATCTTGTCGGCTGCTACAGGGCCGAGGACGGCGGCCATTTCGCGGCGCATCGCGACAACATGACGAAGGGCACGGCGCATCGACGCTTCGCGGTCTCGATCAACCTCAACGACGACTTCGACGGCGGAGAAGTAAGCTTCCCCGAATATGGACCGCGCGGCTTCAAGCCACCGATCGGAGGCGCTGTGGTCTTCTCCTGCTCTCTCATGCATGCCGTCTCGGCCGTGTCGCGCGGCCGGCGCTATGCCTTTCTGCCGTTTCTCTACGACGATGCGGCGGCCAGGATCCGGGCGGCGAACAACCAGTTTCTCGATCCGTCGGTGAAAGCCTACACCGGCGGCTGATATCTCTGACTCCTTCCCGGCAGACGCACCTCTGGTGGGCAGATTTACCGGGCTGGCGCGTCCGGGTCGGCGAAGAGTTGGCGAAGATGGAGAGGCGAACGGCGGGAACCCGACGCTAACCAGTCCCAGGAGGGAACGGGTTGTCGCCGAGCCCATGACGCTGAAAGAACTCGGCATTGACCGCAAGAGTGGATCGCCCGCCCGGCTTGCGGCCGGACGGGCGAGGCAACCCCAACCATGCCTTCGGGGAGAGGGCGTGCAGAGGGACTGCAATAGCACCAACACCCAAAGCCGCGGTCTATTCAAGTATTCTCGCTCGATCACAGCGCCATGCGGAAGCGTGGCCGCGACATCCGGCGTTGCGGGGAACTGCTTACGGACATCCGGTGGGGCCTAGGCCGCTCGCCGGCCATTCGATCTGCGTAAGCGGATCGTAAGGCCGCTCGCCGTAGAGTAACGCAGGGCTAGGGGGAACCATGTCTTGTTTCTGGTTCGGTGTGGTTTGCGGAAGCTTGGCTGCTGCCATTGTCATGACATTGCTGCGCACCTTGGCGGGCCGGGCGATCGACAAGTTGATCGCCTACCTCGAGCGTTGACGAATCCTCGCTCGAACTGACTCGCGAAGGGCTAGATAGAAATTGCAGGCAGCCACAACATTCGCCTGACCGAAGCCGCCGATAGCGCGCCCTAGGGCAAACCATAGCATGCCCTTCGCTCCGACCGAGCGGCGGCAGAGCCAAGATCTGACTCGCGGGAGCGTTTTTGCCGAGCGCTGAAGGCCAGCCAAGGACGAATTCGTTTCCACGGACAGGAAAGCGGCGCTGGCAACGATCTCTCTTCGGCGCTGAAGAATCGGGCCCGCCGGATCGGGGCTGAGGCGACCGGCGCGCCGCCGTGGCCGTCCAGGGCGTGGAGGTTCTCGGGTGGCGTCAGTGGTCGCCAGTGCGTGGCGGTGGGCGCGGGGCTGATGGCGGTGACGGCGCGGCCAGGGGAACGTCTTGGCATCGTTTGCCCCAGATTTTCCCCGTGTTCCGTGCTTGTTCACGCCGTTTCGTGCCCTCTCACGCAGGTTGGGCATGAGGGGCAGAAACCGAATTATCTAATGATTTCCGGAAGGTAGATGGTGGGCGCTGTAGGGATTGAACCTACGACCCCACCCGTGTGAAGGGTGTGCTCTCCCGCTGAGCTAAGCGCCCGGAAGGGGCGCGTATAGGGCAGGCGGGCTTGGCCGTCAACGGGCCGATGCAAGTCGCGCCAGGGCCTCGGGCAGCGCTTCGAATCGGTCGATCACGGCATCGGCGCCCAGCTCGCTGGCGGGCTTCGCCGTGTAGCCCCAGCTCACCAGCACGGCCGGGATGCCGGCGCCGCGCGCGGCCTCGGCGTCGTGGATCGAATCGCCGATCATGACGGCGCGCTTCGGATCGCCGCCCATGCGCTCCAGCAGCAGCAGGATGTGGCGCGGGTCGGGCTTGCGCACCGGGAAACTGTCGGCGCCGGCCACGTCGCTGATCGGCGGCATCAGCTTCAGGTGCTCGAGGATCATGCGCGACGGCGTCTCGAACTTGTTGGTGCAGACACCCTGCTTCAGGCCGAGGCCGGCAAAGCCCGCGACCACCTCGGCGACGCCGGCGAAGGCCGTGGTATGGCTGATCGGGTCGGCCTCGTAGTAGCGCACGAACTCGCGTGTCGCGGCGGTCAGGGCCTCGTCGTCGAGCGACCGGCCGTGCTTGGCGAAGGCCTTGCCCATGGTGACCTTGCTGCCCTGGCCCATGAAGATCCGGACATCGTCCTCCGTCACGGGCGGCAGGCCATGGTCGGCCAGGACGTTGCTGACGGCGAGCTGCATGTCCTTCGCGCTGTCGATCAGGGTGCCGTCGAGGTCGTAGAGGACCGTCTCGAAGCGGGCGGTGATGAGTTTCTGGGCATCTGTCTGCATGGACCGTTCTCTAGCATGCACCGGCGTCCGGCTCATCCGCGTCGTCTGTCGCGGCGAGGGCCTTGCCAGCCCAGCCACGGGACGCCTATCTGGTTGGGACTCAAGAAAGTCAGGCGGGCCCGTTCGGCGCCGCTGCGGCGGAACAGGGCGATGATACGACCTTCAGCGAACCTCGACTCGAGCAGCTACGAATTCGCGTACGACAGCCTTCGCGCGCTGGCACCGGAGCTTCCGTCGAAGGTCGGGTTCGACATCGGCGCCGGCGACGAGCGCATGCGCCGCGTCGAGGAGCTGGGCTTCGAGTGGCACGGCTTCGATCTCAGGCCGCGCAAGGAAGCGACGCCCTGGGACCTGAACGATCCCTGTCCGAGCAATCTGACCCCCGGCGCGGTGATGCTGCTGGATGTCATCGAGCATTGTCTCAATCCCGGTGTGGCGCTGCGCAACATCGCGGCGGTGCTGCCCGCCGGCGCGCGGATCGTGGTCACGGTGCCGAATCCCGGTTGGAGCCGCAGCCGCATCGACATACTGCTGAAGGGTGTTCCGTCCTGCTTCACGCAATCCGATCTCGACGACAACCACCACGTCTTCACCCCGTGGCCGCACATCCTCGAAAAGATGCTGCGCGACGTCGGACTCGTCGTGGAGAAGTACGTGACCCTCGACGGCAGAACCCGGGTGTTCAGGCGCCCGGTCTCGATCACCTATCCGATCCGTTGCCTCGCGTCGCTGGCCAACGTCGCGATCGAGGCGGCAGACCCGTCATCCTGCGGCATGAGCTTCGGCTTCGTTGCCAGGAAGATCGCACGCGCATGAAATCGCCCACTGCCGTGGTCGTCCTGGCGGCCGGCGCCGGAACGCGCATGAAGTCGGCCCTGCCGAAGGTGCTGCATCCCCTCGCCAATCGACCGATGCTGGCCCATGTGCTGGCCCATGCCGAGGCGCTGAAACCAAGCCGCATCGTGGGGGTGATCGCCCCCGGCGCCACCGCGGTGGCCGAGGCGTTCGCGCCGCATCCGACGGTGGTCCAGGGCAAGCCGCTTGGAACGGGGCATGCGGCCAAGGCGGCCCTGCCGGCTCTCGACGGGCATGACGGACCAGTACTGGTCGTGTTCGGCGACGCGCCGCTGGTCACGACGGCCAGCCTTCGCAAGCTGGTCGCGGCCTGCCGCAAGGCCGGGGCTGCCGTCGGCGTTCTGGGCTTCGATGCCCGCGATCCCACGCCGTACGGCCGGCTGATCGTCCGGGACGGGGAGCTGGTGAAGATCGTCGAGAGCAAGGATGCGGACCCGTCTGAACGGGCGGTCGCTTTCTCCAACTCCGGGGTCATGTGCATCGACGGCAGGCTGATTGCCTCCCTGCTCGGCGCCATCCGCAACGACAATGCGAAGCGCGAATTCTACCTGACCGATGCCGTGCGCCTGGCGCGCGAGGCCGGCCACAGGGCGATCGCCGTCGAGGGCGAAGAGGCGGAGTTCCAGGGCATCAATTCGCGGGCCGAGCTGGCGGTGGCCGAGCAGGCTCTGCAGCAGCGGCTGCGCGCCGCCGCGATGGCGGGTGGCGTCACCATGACCGATCCCGGCACGGTCTGGCTGTCGGCCGACACCAAGTTCGGTACCGACGTCACGATCGCGCCCAACGTGCGCTTCGGGCCGGGGGTGACCGTGGGCTCGGCCACCGTCATCAACGCCTTCTGCGACATCGAGGGCGTGCGCATCGGCAGGGGCGTGCTGGTCGGGCCGTTCGCCCGCATCCGCCCGGGCTCGGAGGTCGCCGACGGCGTCCATATCGGCAACTTTGTCGAGCTCAAGGCCACGCGGATGGCCAAGGGCGCCAAGGCCAACCACCTGGCCTATCTGGGCGATTCCGACATCGGGGCGGGCAGCAACATCGGCGCCGGCACGATCGCCGTGAACTACGACGGCTACGGCAAGCACCGCACAGTGATCGGCGCCGACGTGTTCATCGGCTCCAACAGCTCCCTGGTGGCACCGCTCATGGTCGGCAGGGGGGCGAACGTGACGGCGGGAAGCGTTGTGATGGAGGACGTTCCGGCCGGCGCGCTGGCCTTCGGCCGCGCCCTGCAGGTCACGAAGAAGGGGCGCGCGGCGGCGCTTCGTGCGAAACTGAAAGACCGCGCCGCGGCCCTCAAGAAGGCCGCAGCGGAACGCTCCGCCAAGAAGTAATCCCCCTCCGATCGAGACGGAACACCATGTGCGGCATCATCGGCATCATCGGCAAAGCGCCCGTCACGCCCCTCCTGGTCGACGCGCTGAAGCGGCTCGAATATCGCGGTTATGACTCGGCGGGCATCGCCACCCTGG
>JAGNNA010000189.1 GCA_017990895.1 Reyranella sp. | reverse complement strand
CCATGAGCGACCGCCCGACTTTGGAGGAGATCAGTCCCTACCTCGTTCTCGGCCAGGCGGACGATGGAGGCCGGCCCATCGTGGAAATCGCGCGGGCTCTTCACGATCTGATCGTAACTTTTCCGCCGCAGGGGCACTATTCGGTGCGAACGGTCGAGGATGAATGCGGCCCGGCCGTTCACTGCGCATTCGAGCGGAAGATCGATGCCGACCGGCTGGCAACCGCCGTCGGAGCCATCGAGTTGGCCCGCTACGAAAGCTATCGCAGCGAGCGTGTTTTCTATCTCGACGAGAGGGTGGCACGCATCATCCGCCGGGCGCTCGACCGCCAACGGCGCAGCGTGAACTGATCCTCTTCAGAGAATCCCGAACATGCGGGCTACCCGCTGGACGGCTCCCCAGGCAGGATCGAGCGTGGCGAATGTGCGTGCCATTTCGTTGGCATCGTTGAGCAACGCCTTAAGCTTCACGTCGCTGGGCTCGTCCTTCTCCGCTTCCAGCCGGGCTTCTTCGAAGAGCGCGCGCAGTTCGCGCATCTCCTCGCTGTAGTCGGCGTCGATCGCCTTCACCGAATCGGCGAGGGCGGCGGCGAGGGTGGGATCGTTCTTGCTCTCGGTCATGACTCTCTACGCTGCTTTCCTGGTTCGATGGGCGTCGATGGCCGCCCACAAGGACGATGCAGTGACCGGCATGTCGATATGCTTCAGGCCGGTGTGCAGATGGATCGCATCGACGATGGCGTTGATGACGGAAGGCGGCGCACCGATCGCGCCGGCCTCGCCCGCGCCCTTCACGCCGAGCGGATTGGTCGTGCACAGGCTGTTGTGCATGTCGAACTTCACGTGCGGTACGACGTCGGCGCGCGGCAGGGCATAGTCCATGAACGAACCGCTCATGAGCTGGCCGGAGTCGGAATCGTATATCGTCTTCTCGGTCAGTGCCTGACCCACGCCCTGACCGACGCCGCCATGGACCTGGCCCTGCAGCAGCAGCGGATTCAGCGCCGTGCCGAAATCGTCCATGATCGTGTAGTTCAGGATCTCGACCGTGCCGGTGTCGGGATCGACCTCCAGCTCGCAGATATGGCAGCCATTGGGGAAGGTTGCGGCCTGCGGCGTGCGGGTGAAGGCATCGTCCAGCCCGGGCTTGCCGCCCTCCGGCACGTGCTTGGGATCGCGGGCGGCGCGCGCCACGTCGAACAGGCTCATCGTGCGGTCGGTGCCGACGATGCGGAAGGTCGCGTCGGCATATTCGATGTCGCCCACCGCGGCTTCCATCGCGGAGGCGGCAACCAGCTTGCCTTTCTCGATGATGTTGTCGCTGACTCCCAGCACCGCCGCGCCCGCGACGGGGATCGAGCGGCTGCCGCCGGTCATGCCCTCCGGCGTGAAGTCCGAATCGCCCTGCACGATGCGGATACGATCGGCATCGACGCCGAGCCGCGCCGACATGATCTGCGTGAAGGCGGTCTCATGGCCCTGACCGTTGGTCTGGACCCCGACATAGACCGTGATCGTATCGTCGTCGTTGAACTTGGCGATGGCGCTCTCCGGCGCGCCGCCCGAGCACTTCTCGACATAGGTGGCCATGCCCATGCCGCGCCACTTGCCCTTGGCAAGGGAGGTGGCCCGGCGGGCCGGGAAGCCGTTCCAATCGGCCTTCTCCATGCCCTTCAGCATGACGTTGTCGAAGTCGCCCGAATCGAACGTGTCACCGAGCGCCGTATTCCAGGGGATCTGGTTGGGCTTCACGAGGTTGCGCTTGCGGATCTCGACCGGACCCAGACCGGTCTCGCGGCCGATATGATCAACGAAGCGTTCAAGCAGATAGGCCGCCTCGGGACGGCCGGCGCCGCGATAGGCATCGGTCGGCACGGTGTTGGTCATCACGCCCTTCACGTTCACGTAGATCGCAGGCGTCTGGTAGAGGCCGGCCAGCATGCCGCTGCCGGCCATGGTCGGGATGAACGCGCCGAAATGGCTGAGATAGGCGCCGAGCGCGGCATGCGTCGTGACCCGGAGGCCCAGGAACCTGCAATCCTTGTCGAGCGCCATCTCGGCGAGCGAGACATGGTCGCGGCCTTGCACGTCGGACAGGAACGCTTCCTGGCGATCAGGAATCCACTTCACGGTACGCTTCAGCTCGCGGCTCGCCCACACGACCAGCGGATATTCCGGATGCACGAAGATCTTCATGCCGAAGCCGCCGCCCACGTCGCCGGTCCGCACGCGCAGCTTGGGCTGGCCGATCTTCAGGATCATGTCTGCGACGACGGGGCGGATGACGCTGACGCCCTGTGAGGACACCCACAGGGTCGAGCGGTCGTCGGCCGGGTCGTACTCGCAGATGGCCCCGCGCGGCTCCATCGAGTTTACGACGAGACGATTGTTCACGATCTCGAGCTTCACGACCCGATCAGCCTTGGCAAAGGCAGCCTCGGTCCGCGCGCGATCACCCATCTCCCAGTCGAAGACGAGGTTGCCGGGAATGTGATCGTGCACGAGAGGCGCGCCGGGCTGCGCCGACTCCCGGGTGCCAACCGTGTGAGGTCGCGCCTCGTAGTCGACCTCGATCAACTCCGCGGCGTCCTTGGCCTGTTCCAAGGTCTCGGCCACCACCAGGGCCACCGGGTCGCCGACATGGCGGACGCGGCCTTGAGCCAGCATCGGACGGGGAGTCTCGCCGCGGGGCGTGCCGTCACGGTTGGTGACCGGCACGAGGCAGGGGAGGTCGCCGTAGCCGGCCTTTTTCACATCTTCGCCGGTCAGGACGAGCAATACACCCGGGGCTTCTTTTGCTGCGGCGGTGTCGATCGCCTTGATGTCGGCATGCGCGTGGGGCGAACGGAGCACATAGGCTCGCGCTGCCGGGGTCGAGAGCTTCGTGTCGTCCGTGTAGCGACCGCCGCCGGTGAGGAGACGCGGATCCTCGACCCGGCGGACCGACTGACCAATGCCGAACTTCGCCATGAATTCCTCCGTGTTGTCCGGAGGTTAACCTGCCGGGAGGGGCCCTTGCTACAGGATCGTCCAGACGAATCCGGCGATGACGACAAGGATCCCCGCGCCGAGGCCGACCCAAGTTCCAGCGGTCGGCACGCGTATTTCGGCTCCGGCGGGCGAACGCGGGCCGGCTTCATCCTCCACATCGAACCTCGGTGCCATCTCTCACCTCGCAACCAGGAAATCGTCTGGCGCGTGCGGAGGAACGCCCGCCCTCCCTGGACGTTGCTTGGCGGGGCAGGAGTGACATGCAGATCGACGATGACGACAGGGGCCAAGCACCGGCCAAGCCGACCGGACCGGGCGCGGCCGAGCCCGCGGTCGTCGACTATGTGGCGCTGGCCCCCGGGCGCACGGTCGGTCGTTACGAAGTTCTCGAAGTGCTGGGGCAGGGCGGCTTCGGCATCACCTATCGGGTCCGGGACACACAGCTGGACCGCGAGGTCGCCCTCAAGGAGTATCTGCCGCCCGCGCTCGCGATCCGGCAGGATGGCTCGTCGGTGCTGCCGCGCTCGACGGAGGTCGCGGACGATTTTTCCTGGGGCCGCGAGCGTTTCGTGGCCGAGGGCCGCACCTTGGCCAAGCTCCACGACGCCCCGTCGATCGTGAAGGTTTTCGACTTCGTCGAGGCCAACGGCACGTCCTACATGGTGATGGAACTGGTGCAGGGCGGCACGCTGGAAGGCCGTGTCAAGGCCGGCGGCCCGCTGTCTCCGGCCGAAGTGGAGGCCCTCCTGCCGCCTCTGCTCGACGGTCTCGAGAAGGTCCATGAAGCGGGCTACCTGCATCGCGACATCAAGCCCGGCAACATCCTGCTGAACGAGGCCGGCGCTCCGACGCTCATCGATTTCGGCGCGGCGCGCATGGCGGTGGCGGGCCGCTCGTCGACCATGACGGCGATCTTCACGCCGGGCTATGCGGCGCCGGAACAGTTCGCCACGGGCAAGCAGGGTCCGTGGACCGACATCTATGGGCTGGCGGCCACGCTCCACCATGCTGTCACAGGCAAGGCACCGCCCAGTGCCTTCGACAGGCTGCTCGACGACACTTACCAGCCGCTGACCGGACAGGAGCTGACCGGCTTCCCGCCAGCGCTGCTTGCCGGTATCGATGCCGGGCTGACGGTGCGGTTCGAGGACCGCCCACAGAGCATCGCGGACTGGCGGGCGCTTCTCGGCGGAACCCTGGTCGATCCCAACATGACGATGGTCATGCATCAGCCTGTGGTGCCGCCCACGCCACCGACGCCGCCCACCCCACCGACTCCGCCGAGCGAACCGGTGGCACTTGCTGTGGGGCCGAGGATGCGGTCCCCGAAAAGGCCCGTTCTTGTCGGCACCATCGTCCTGCTTCTGGCGCTGGCGGGCGGGGCGTATTTCCTGGCGCAGGCGCCCCGGCAGGTGGTGCAGACGGCAGAGAGCGCCGTGTCCGCTGACCCTTCGGCAGCCCCGAGTTCTGCCGATTCACTCGAGGCGGCGCGCCAGGGCGAGGAAACACTCAAACTCGTTGCTGCCGACCGGCAGCGCATCCAGGTGATCCTTACCGCGCTGGGCTACGACACGCGTGGCTCCGACGGCACGTTCGGCCAACGCTCGCGCGAGATGATCGCGGCCTGGCAGAGGGCCAAAGGCCAGGCGGTGACGGGATATCTCACCGCGGCGCAGGTTCCGGCCCTATTGCGAGAGGCGCCGGCCTCGCCAACCACTCGCCCGTCGCCGCAGTCAGGTCCTTCGACGCCATCCCCAAGAAAGGCAGGTGCCTATGACGGAGTGTATGGCGGCGGCATGACCAGCAGCGGTTTCGGCCAGGCATCGGGCGTCGTGATGGCCGAGCTCAGCATCGCCGGCAGTCTGCTGATCGGGCGCATCACGCAGCCGGGTTGCGGTACGTCCTCGCTCTCGCTCGCCGTGTCACCGAATGGCGACATTTCCGGCAGTGGCCGTCTTTACGAGGGCCAGGACTGTTCGGTGGCTGGTTTCACCGTGACCGGCAGGGCGGCGGGCGGTGCGGTCACGCTCGAGCTTCGGGGGGCCGTCGGGGCGATGCGGGGAAATCTCGGCCGGCGCAGCTGAGACCGGCGCGGTGGAGGTGCCGGCTCGACGGCGCCGGCACCGCCGCCATTTCATGCTACTTCTTCGGCGAGATCGCGACGACCAGCACCGACGTGTCGATCGCCGTCAGCTTGTCGCCGGTCTTGACCCGCGGCAGCTGGGCGCGGCCTTCAGGCGTCGCGACGCTGTAGGTCCGGACCTCTCCGCCGTTCGGGTTCACGAGCGAGATCGTGTTGGCCGTCGTGTCGACGCCCGTGACCCACCAGTTGGCGACCGTCTGGTCCGCCATCACGCCGGCAGCGCGGGTTCCGGTAGAGGCGGCGGCGGCGACGTTGAGGTCCCGGCTGCCGGGGGTGGCCGTGTTCGGGCCGGACAGCACGAAGGTCAGCTTCTCCTCGTAAGCCACCGAGACGCGGCCGCCGACCTTGCTGGTGTCCATCTTGACGCCGGGACCGACGTTCGAGGTCAGCGAACGGCCGGCCGGTCCGGTAAATGTGACGGTGCGCTTGACCGGGTCGATGGCACTGATGGTCGCGTCGATCGAGTAGGTGACGACCGTCGAGATGCCGACGATCGGTTGCCCCTGCGCGTAGGCGGCGCTGGTGATCGCGCCGGTCGCGGCAATCGATCCCGCGAGCATGGGGGCAATCAGAAAGCGCTTGGTAAACATGAGACTCTCTCCCTCATTGTTGCATGACGCTAGCACGAGGTTTGCCGGATTTTCCATGGCCGGCCTGTTACAGTGGGATTGATTATGTTCAATCTCCAATGCCAAACGACCGCGTGACCACGGGCTATCTCGCCGCCGAAGGATTCGAGAGCCAGTTGCGCGACGAACTCGCGCGCGCCGGTGTTGCAGTACGAGGCGAGCACGGCCGTCTTCTCTTGTCCGATGCGCCGGCGCACGCGGCCGCCTGGGCCGCGAACATCTGGCAAGAGTGCGTCGAACTGCCGGTGGCCTCGATCGGGACGGCGGCCAAAGCCCTGCGCGACATCCAGCGCAACTGGGCCATGTACGCGCCGCTGCATCATCGTCGCGCCGCGCTCATTCAGGAGCGGCTGCCGCACGTTTCGGCCAAGCCCGTGGTCTTTCCCGCGGCCGCGCCGACCGCGCCGCTGGGATCGTGGACCCTGCTCGCGCCGGACCGGATGCTGGCGGCCGCCTCGTGCAGCGCGCCGTTTCCCAACGGGGAGGTCGAACTCGTCGAGGACAAGGTCGGGCCGCCGAGCCGCGCCTACCTGAAACTCTGGGAGGCGCTGGTCCGCCTGCGCCGATGGCCGGGGCCGGGCGAACGCTGCCTCGATCTCGGCGCCTGTCCCGGGGGCTGGACCTGGGTGCTGGCGCGACTTGGAGCCAGCGTCGTCGCGGTCGACAAGGCACCACTCGATCCGAAAGTGGCCGCAATGCCGGGCGTTGAATGGCGGGGGGAAAGCGCGTTCGGGCTCGATCCCGCCAGTGTAGGCCCCGTCGACTGGCTGTTTTCGGACGTGATCTGCTACCCGGCCCGGCTGCTGCGGCTAGTCGAGCGATGGCGGGCGAGTGGACTGGTGCGGAACTTCGTGTGCACGATCAAGTTCCAGGGCGAGACCGACCACGAGACGGCCAGGGCCTTCGCAGCGATTCCCGGCGCGAGCGTGCTGCACCTTCACCAGAACAAGCACGAACTCACATTCCTGCTGCCGCATCGGCCGGCGGATCCGCTATCGGGATAGTCCCCGGCTGCGCAGGTCGCGCACGGTGTGGTCGACGAACGCGCGGATCTTCGGTGTGAGCAGGCGATTGGTTGGGTACACGGCATAGATGCCGCCCGAGGGTGTGTCGTGGCTGGTAAGGACTCGGGCAAGGAGGCCGGCGGCCAGTGCATCGGCGATCAGCCAGTCCGGAACCGCGGCGAGACCCAACCCCGAGAGCGCCGCCGCGCGCAGGGTATCGGAACCGTTGACGAGAAGACGCGGCTGGACTGCGATGGGCTCCTTCCCGATTCGCCAGGTGTCGCGCCAGGCGAGTGGAGCGAAGCCGATCAGACGATGGCCGAGAATGTCGCGGGGCGTCTGGGGCGTGCCGTGGTGTGCGAGATAGCCCGGCGTGGCAACGATCACGACCCGCGATGTGGCGATGCGGCGGACGACCAGGCTTGGCTCGGGCGTCTCCACGATGCGGATGGCGAGGTCGATACCTTCCTCGACCAGGCGCAATGCAGCGCTTCCGGAGATCAGTTCGACGTCGATGGTCGGGTAGGCGGCGAGGAAGGCTGGCAGGCCGGGCACGATGTAGCGCTCGGCGAATCCATCGGGGGCGGCAATGCGAAGCCTTCCGGCGGGTTCCTTCTGGGTGGCTTGGGCCTCGCTGCGTGCCAATGCGAGATCGTCGAGCAGCCGTCGGCAGTGACGATAGAAGGCGGTACCGGCCTCGGTGGGGCGTACGCGGCGCGTGGTGCGATCGAGTAGTCGCACGCCCATGCGCTCCTCGAGCGCTCGCACCGTCTCGCTGACCGACGACTTGGCGCTCTGGAGGGCATGCGCTGCGGCGGAGAAACTGCCGGTCTCGACCACCCGGGCGAAGGCCTCGATGCCTGTGAAGGCTTCCATGCGCCATTGTTCGCCCTGCCGAACAATCTGTCCAGAACCACCATCTGCCCCGCTGGGGCACCTTGCGCGTACTTTTGGCCTGTCGAAGTCAGGGAGCACACGATGAGCGAGATACTGGACGTTCTGGGCGCGCCGATGATCGTCAATGCCGATGGGGCTGCGATGGCGGCCTTCGTCGCTGATCATCCGATCCCGCCGGGCTATTTCGTACCACCCCATCGCCACGAGGCCGACGACGAGATGCTGTTCGTCGTCGACGGGGAGCTGACGCTGATCGCCAAGACCGGTGAGAGCAAGGTGCGAGCCGGCTCGAGCTCGATCTTCAGGCGTGGCGAGTTTCACGGGTTTCGAAACGATACCGCCGCAACGGTTCGTCTGTTCGTGGTCGCAACACCGGGGGTGCAGGCGGCCGAGATGTTCCGTCATTTCGACAGGGCGTCCCGGGATGCGGGACAACCGCTCACGCCGCCGCAGATCGCAGCGATTGCTGGCGAGTATGGCGTTCAATTCGGCTAGCGCCGGGGCAGGGCTCGCAGAAAAGCGGTGATGTGGGCCCGGAAGCTGTCGATGAATTCGCGCGCCACCGGAGGCAGCGTGCTCTGCGCGGCGTGAAGGGCTGCGAACTCGAAATGGATGCGCGGTTCGAACGGTCGCACGACGATGCCGCGCGTCGCGTACTCGGTCGCGGTGAAGGGATCGCACAGGGTGACGCCGGCGCCGGAGCCGGCGAGCGAGCAGGCGATTTCCGACAGCGGCGTCTCGATGCGCATGACGCGCCTCACGCCATGGTCGGCGAAGACCCGGTCGATGCGAAAGCGTGACAGCGAGGAGTGACCCAGAGATATGAAGCTCTCGCGCTCGAAGTCGGCCGGCCGCAACCGCCTCTTGCGGGCGAGGGGATGATTCTGAGGCAGGACCGCCATGTAGGGGGCGGGTGGCATGCGTTCGAGACGCACGGCAGCGTGTTCGATCGAGCCTTCTGCGAAGCCGAGATCGCTCTGGCCCTGGGCGACGGAAGTGACGACCGCATGTGAAACCAGGCCCGAAAGCACGAGGTCGAGCTTGGGCCGCTCGACCAGGTAGCTTCCCGCGAACCGGGGCAGGAAACCGTTGGCCAGTGCCGGCAAGGCGGCGATCCGCAGGAAGCCGGCCCGCCGCGTGCGCAACTCGGCGGCCATCTGCGCTATGCGCTCCAGTCCGACGAAGGCCCGCTCGACCTCGGCATAGAGGGACAGCGCCTCGCTCGTGGGCACCAGCCCCGTGCCGCGGCGTTCGAACAGGGTGAGGCCGAGCTGCCGCTGAAGATCGCGGATCATGCGGCTGACGGCGGGCTGGGTGACGTTGATCAGGTTCGCGGCCATGCTGACGCCGCCGGTCAGCACCACGGCGCGGAAGGCCTCGATCTGGCGCGGATTCAGGCTACGCATCGCCTTTTATAACATTCCGGCATAGATCTTGACGATAAAAGGGATTTGACGCCGCGCGGCTCGATATAAAACACTGCTGTCGGGGAACTCACGAACGGAGGGGGCAATGACCCGTTTGGCAGGCTTCGGCGCGATCGCCGCTCTGGCTCTATTGGCGGGCACGCTGCCCGCGCAGGCGCAACAGAAGACGCTTACCGTCGCGGCCTATGGCGGCGTCTGGGACAGCCATCTGCGCAAGGAGGTCTTCCCCGAGTTCGAGAAGAAGCACGGGGTGAAGGTCGAATACGTCGCCGGCAACTCGACCGACACGCTGGCCAAGCTGCAGGCGCAAAAGGGCAACCAGGTGATCGACGTCGCCATCATGGACGACGGCGTCATGTACCAGGCGATCAAGCTCGGCTACTGCTCCCAGATCCAGGGCCTCGACAAGAGCGAGCTCTATCCGGCCGCGCTGTTCAAGGACGACAAGGCCGTCGCGGTCGGCCAGACCGGCACCGGGTTCATGATCAATACCAAGGTCTTCAAGGAGAAGGGTTGGCCGATCCCGCCCTCGTGGAACGATCTCAAGGACCCGAAGTTCAAGAAGCAGCTGGTGATCCCGCCGATCAACAACACCTACGGCCTCTATACGCT
>JAGNNA010000188.1 GCA_017990895.1 Reyranella sp. | reverse complement strand
CGGTCGATGCCTTCACCGACGTCGTCGGGGGACGCATCCAGGCGCTGGCGCGTGCCCACGACCAGATCACCGCCGACAACTGGGGGCCGGCTTCGTTCCGTGGACTGGTCGCTGCGGAGGCGGGCGTCTATCTCGGCGGCAAGGCGACGCGCGTGCGTCTGTCCGGGCCGGAAATGCTGCTGGAGCCGCAGGGCTTCACCACCCTGGCGCTGGTCGTGCATGAGCTGATGACGAACTCCGCCAAGTATGGTGCGCTGAGCGACAGCACCGGTGCGATCGACATCGAGACCCGGCTCGATCCCCAGCGCAACCTGCACATCTCCTGGACCGAGCGGGGCGGCCCGCCGGTGAAGACGCCTACGCGGCGCGGCTTCGGCTCGACCGTGATCGAGCGCTCGATCCCCTACGACCTGAAAGGCGAGGCGGCCGTCGACTATGACGAGACGGGGGTACGCGCGAGGTTCGTCGTTCCCGCCGCCTATGTGCGTCCGGCGCCCGGCGCACTTTCGGACACACCCGCCGAGGCCGTATCTGAAGTGAGCGCCGCCGACCTGCCGAAGGACGTGCTGATCGTCGAGGACAACATGATCATCGCTCTCGATGCCGAGAGCTCGATCTTGCGCGCCGGCATCGAGACGGTGCGTGTCGCCGCCAGCGTCGCGCAGGCGATGAAGGCGATCGCCACCCGCCCGCCCGACTTCGCCCTGCTCGACATCAATCTCGGCCGCGAGACGAGCTTCTTGGTCGCAGAGCATCTCGATTCGCTCGGCATTCCCTTCGTGTTCACCACCGGCTACGGCGAGGACATCGCCTTTCCGCCCAAGCTGCTGGGCGTGCCGCGCATTCGCAAACCCTATACCGGCGACTCGCTGCTGATGGCGATGCGGCGCTAGCCTGACGCGAAGACGTTGCGGCGGTTCTGCCGGAACAGCAGCCA
This sequence comes from Reyranella sp., assembly GCA_017990895.1. Classification (GTDB taxonomy): domain Bacteria; phylum Pseudomonadota; class Alphaproteobacteria; order Reyranellales; family Reyranellaceae; genus Reyranella. Next base: position 8,788 of record JAGNNA010000188.1, on the reverse strand, counting down.
CCACGCGACCGCGCCGTTCAGCAGGTTCCAGGCGATGCCGTTGATGAAGGCGGCGCGGTAGGAGCCGGTCATGTCGAACAGGACGCCGCCCATCCAGCCGCCCAATGCCATGCCGATCAGCGTCGACGAGATGGCGAGGCCGACACGGAAGCCCGCCTCCTTTGGCGGGAAATACTCGCGCACGATGATGGCGTAAGACGGCACGATGCCGCCCTGGAACAGGCCGAACAGGGCCGCGAAGAGGTAGAGCGAGTTGAGCGAATCGTCGAGCAGATAGAAGACCAGCGCCACGCACTGCAGGGTCGATCCCAGCAGCAGGGTCTTGATGCCGCCCACCCGGTCAGCGATCCAGCCCGAGGCGATGCGGCTCACGATGCCGAAGCCGAGCATCAGCGACAGCATCTCCGCACCGCGCGCCACGCCATAGCCCAGGTCGGCGCAGTAGGCGACGATATGGACCTGCGGCATCGACATGGCGACACAACAGCCGATGCCCGCGACGACCAGCACCGCCTGCAGCGTGTTGGGTGACAGGCCGAGGGCGCGCGGCGAATGGGCGGGCGCGGCGCCCGTTCCGCTGGCGGCGGCGGCCGTGTGTTCCTGGGGTGGCTTGCGGCGCAGCGTGAGGGCCAGCGGGATCATCGCGACGAAGCAGAGAGCGCCGGCGACCCAGTAGGTCACGCGCCAGCCATGATCGGCGATCAAGGTCTGGATGATCGGAGGCCAGATCGCGCCGGCGAGATAGTTGCCGGACGCGGCGATGGCGACGGCGATGCCGCGCCGACGGTCGAACCAGTGCGAGACGTCGGCGACCAGCGGCGCGAAGGTCGCGGCGGCGCTGAACCCGATCAACACCTGGATCGTGGCGAACAGGGGCAGAAAAGTCGAAAGCGGCGCCAGCGCGAAGCCCAGCGCGAGACCCATGGCGCTCAGGATGGCCGTCAGAACGATACCGCGCTTGTCGACCAGCTTGCCCCAGGTCACGCCGCCCGCGAAGAAGCCCAGCGTGTTCATCGTGTAGGCGAAGGAAATGTCGGCGCGGGTGATGCCGAGATCCTGCTGGATCGAGGGCAGCGCCACGATGAGGGACCACATGCCGAGGCCGCCGACCGTGCTCAAGGTCACGCTGGCGGCAAGACGCCACCAAGCGTACGTCGATTCAACTCCCGACATGATCAGCCGCCCAGCGCGCCCTGCGTATTGACGTAGAGGGCGTAGAGCGAGTGGCTGGCCGCCATGAACAGGCGGTTGCGGTAGCGCCCGCCGAAACAGACGTTGGCGCAGCGCTCGGGCAGGTCGATATGGCCGATCGCCTTGCCCGCCGCATTGAAGACGCGCACGCCGTCGAGATCGGCCGAGCCCATGCCCCAGCCGCACCACAGGTTTCCGTCGACGTCGACGCGGAAGCCGTCGGGCGAACCGCCGGGGCCGGCGTCGATCAGTACCGCCCCCTTGCCGAGCGACGTACCCTCCGTCGAGACGTCGTAGGATAGGATCGTGCGATGCGGCTCGGCGCGCGAGGCGACGACGTACAGCTTCTTCTCGTCGGGCGAGAAGGCGAGGCCGTTGGGGCCGGGAATGTCGTCAGCCATCACCGCGAGCTTGCCGGTCGTCGGATCGAGCCGATACACGGCGGGCTTGTTCTCGCTCTCTGCCTTGTGGCCTTCGTAGTAGCCCAGGATGCCGAAGGTCGGATCGGTAAACCAGATCGAGCCGTCGGCCTTCACCACGACGTCGTTGGGCGAGTTGAGGGGCTTGCCGTTGTAGGAATCGGCCAGCACCGTGATGGCGCCGTCATACTCGAAGCGCACGACGCGGCGGGCATCATGCTCGCAGGCGATCAGCCGGCCACGCCGGTCGCGCGTGTGGCCGTTGGCGTTGTTTGAGGGCTTGCGGAAGATCGAGACGTTGCCCGTCTCCTCGTCCCAGCGCAGTACCCGATTGTTGGGGATGTCGCTCCACAGGAGATAGCGCCCGTCGCCGAACCAGACGGGTCCCTCCGACCAGCGGCAGCCGGTATAGAGCCGTTCGACCGAGGCCAGCACGAGCCGGTACTGATTGAACGACGGGTCGAGCACGCGCACGGCCGGATCGGGGTAGCGATCGCTGGGCTGCCACATCTTGGTTTCCTCGTTCATTGCTTTGGCGCAAGGCGTGGCGCCGAATTTCGCGCGAGAATGCCTGTCCGGCGGCCGGGAGCCAAGCGGCGAACGTGATCCGGCGGCGTTCCGGAGGGCGGCTTTATGTAGGCCAAACCCTTGAAGAAATCGTGGGAATGGGCCGGCAGGCCTGTGATATACCGCCAGACCCGCTTGCCCTCGGGGGCGGGCCAATGCTTGCAAGTCCTAAAGGGATGGTTGTGATGAAGCCGAAGTTTGTGACGATTGACCGCCACCCTGGACGCTCGGCCCAGACCATCGGTGTCGCCCGCGCGCTCGGCACCGATCCAGACCTCATTCACGAACCGTCGGTCGGCGTCGTCGGCACCAAGGGCGACAGCCAATGCTACCTCGGGGTCATGTCCAAGGTCGAGGCGATCCACGCCGAGCTCAAGGCCCGCATCGGCACCGGTCCCAACCAGCTCAAGATGCGCCTCGTCCAGCCCGAGTACACCATCGCCACCTCGGACGGCATCCGCAACGGCACGCGCGAGATGCGCTACTCGCTGATCGGCCGCGAGGTCACCCAGGACGCGCTGTGCGAGCATCTGAGCGCCACGGGTCTTGCCGGCACGATCGCGGTCGTCGCCTGCGACAAGCCGCCGGTCGGCACGCTCTCGGCGCTGCTCGAGCATAATCTGCCGTCGATCATCATGTCGGACGGCGCGATCCATCCCGGTAAGGAGCCGAACACCGGCGAGCCGCTCGACATCGTGAGCGCCTACCAGGTCGCCGGTCATCCCGACGCGGACTACAGGCACCTCATCGCCTGCCATGCCTGCCCCGGCATCGGCAGCTGCGGCGGCATGTTCACCTACAACACCATGCAGACCTTCATCGGCGTGGTCGGCATGCAACCCCTTCAGATGGTGGCGCCGCCGTCCGACGATCCGCGCCGCACCGGCGAATTCGCCGCCGAGCTGGTCGATCATCTGGCCAACCTGATGAAAAACGACCTGAAGCCGCGCGACATCGTGGTGCGCGACTCGATCCGCAACGCGGTGATCGTGGCGATGGCGGTCGGCGGCTCGACCAACGTCGTGCTGCACGCGCCGGAAATCGCCCGTGCCGCCGGCTACGGCGACTTCTGGAAGGACGTGATGACGCCGGAGGAGTTCAACTACCTCTCGCAGAACATCGTCCCCGTGCTGACCGACGCGCGGCCCTACGGCAAGTATTCCATGGTCGACATCGACAAGGTTGGCGGCGTGCAGGTGATCGTGCGCGAGTTGCTCGACGCCGGCCTGCTGAACGGCGACGTCCTGACCTGCACCGGCGAGACGCTCGCCAAGCAGGTCGAGCGCCTCGGCACCCAGAAGGCCGACGGCAAGGTCGTCTATCCGGTCGAGAAGCCTTACAAGCCGACCGGCGGCCTGCGCATGCTGGGCGGCAACCTGTCGCCCGACTTCTCGGCCATCCTGAAGCTTGCGGGCGTCGAGGGCGGCCTCGAGGACAACCTGTTCCGCGGCCGCGCCCGCGTGTTCGAGGGCGAGGCGGGTCTGCTCAAGGCGCTCAACGAGACGCCTGAGACTTTCCAGAACCACGACATGATCATCGTGCGTTATGAGGGACCGACCGGAGCGCCGGGCATGCCGGAGATGCTCGATCCGACGTCGCGCATCACGACGCTCTGCCGCGAGCGCAACATCGTCGTAGCGCTGATGACCGACGCGCGCTTCTCGGGCGGCTCGGTCGGCCTCGTGATTGGCCATGTCGGTCCCGAGGCGGCGATCGGCGGCCCGATCGGGCTGGTCGAGGAGGGCGACGAGATCGTGGCCGACCTCAACATCAACGAGTTGAACTGCACCCAGCTCCAGGATCCCGCCGTCCACGCCAAGCGCAAGGCGGCGTGGGACAAGGTCGTCGCCGACAATGGCGGCATCCATCCGAACTGCGGCATCGCCGATACGCGCCTGCTCCATCGCGCGCGCACCAGCGCGGTGCCGGCAACGCGCGGTGGCGGCCTGCATCCCAACCGCGAGGTCTGGGTCCGCGCGCCGCGCAAGGCCGAGCGTCAGAACTTCAAGCTGCGCAACAAGCACCGCCCGGAGTTCGACAAGAGCTTCTGACGGCGTACTCGCCAAACAAATCAACGCCAGAGGGTCAAACCTCTGGCGTTTTCATTGGGGCGCGCCACTCCAGTGGCGCTCTTCCTCTTCTGAGGCGCCACTGGAGTGGCGCGCTTCATGGCGAGTGGCGTGCTCTAATCCCCCTCGACGCCGTAGGCGGCTTTCGCCGCTTCCTTGCTGACGAGGCCGAGCTTGATGTCGCGTTTGATGGCATCCGGATCGCGCCTGGATGGATCGCCGTAGCCGCCGCCGCCGGGCATCTCGACTACCAGACGCTCGCCGGCGGGCACGGTCTGGAAGCCCTTGGCCTTCAGTTCCTGGCCGGAGGCGAGGGACAGGCGGCCGTTGGCGCCGGGCTTGCCGCCGTCGCGGCCGCGCGCCGGGTACTTGACCCGCTCGAAGGTGGCGAAGATCCCGAACGGCGCCCCTTCGCGGTGCTCCACCTCCATCACCTGGCCGAGGCCGCCGCGTTGTTCGCCGGCGCCGCCGGAATCCTGGCGGTATTCCTTCTTCCATACGACCACGGGCGCGATCGTCTCCGTGATCTCGACCGGCACATTGCGCACGCCCGAGGGGAAGGGCGTCGCCGACAGCCCGTCGAGTGTCGGCCGCGCGCCGGTGCCGCCGGAATGGAAGGTCGTCACCATGAAGGGCCGGCTGTTGCCGATCGTTCCTGTCATGCCGTGGCCGTCGCCGAGCTTCAGGTTCCAGAGGTTGGACGTGCCCTCGGCCGGCACCTGGCCCGGGATCACCTGGTGCAGGGCGTCGAAGCAGACGTCGGGCAGCATATGGCCGATCGTGCTGCGCGCGTTCACCGCCGCGGGATAGAGCGCGTTGACGATGGTGTTGTCCGGCGCCGTGACAAGGATCGAATCGAGCGTGCCGGCATTGTTCGGGATGGTCGGCGCCACGACGCACTTGATGCCGAAGGCCGTGTAGGCCTCAGTGTAGCACATGGGCGAGTTGATGCCGTAGATCGACGAGCCCGAGGTGCCGGCATAGTCGACGGCGATGTGGTCGGCATGGATCGTCACGGCGGCATGCAGGTCGATCGGCGCATCGTAGCCGTCGATGCGCATATGGCCTTTCCAGGTGCCGCGCGGCAGCTTCGAGATGGCGGCGATCATGCCGGCGCGGCTCTTCTCGATGATGTGCGTGCCCAGCTCGTCGAGATTGTCGATGCCGTGCTCGGCCATCATGTCGGACAGCCGCTTCTCGCCGATGCCGTTGCAGCCGACCAGCGCATGGATGTCGCCTTCCACCTGCACCGGCTCGCGCACGTTGGCGCGCACGATGCGCATCACGCTCTCGTCGATCACGCCCTCGCGCATCAGCGGCAGCAGCGGCAGGAAGAGTCCTTCGTGGAAGACCTGCCGCCCGTCGGGCGACTGGCCGAGGCCCCCAATGTCGACCACGTGCGTGGTGCAGGAGAACAGCGCCACCAGCTTGCCGTTGTGGAAGGCGGGCGAGGTGACGACGATGTCGTAGAGATGGCCGGTGCCCTTCCACGGATCGTTGGTGACGTAGGCATCGCCCGGCTTCATCGTCTCGACCGGGAACTCGCGGATGAAGTGGATGACGCTGCGCGCCATCGAGTTCACGTGACCGGGCGTGCCGGTGACGGCCTGCGCCAGCATGCGGCCCTCGAGATCGAACACGCCGGCCGAGATGTCGCCGGCCTCTCGCGCGCTGGTCGAGAAGGCGGTTCGCACCAGCGCCCGCGCCTGCTCCTCGACGACCGAGAGCAGGCGATTCCACATGACCTGCAGGCGGATGTCGCCCAATGGAGATTTGGCCGGCGACCTGGGCGCCGACGGGGTTGTCGTGCTCATGCGCGGTCCTCCAGGAGGATCTGGCCCAGTTCGTTGATCTGGGCGCTGAAGCCGTTCGGAACGACGGTGGTAGTGCCATCCTCGACGATGAGGGCCGGACCATCGAGCGTCATGCCGGTTTCCAGCCGCCTGCGTTCATGAAGGGCTGCCCGCTCGAGGAGGCCGCTTGCGGGATCGAATACCTCGCGATGGCCTGCCGGTGCGGGGGCGGCGCGCTTTGCGACCGGCTTTGCCGGCAGGGGCAGCGGCCGGTCGGTGCCGATCGACAGGGTCCAGGTCAGTGCCTCGACCTCCAGCTTGGGAATGGCGCGGCCGAACACCTGCTCGTAGGTCGCCTCGAAACGGCGGCGCAGGTCACCGGCGGCGTCCGCACTGAAGGGCTGGTTGGGCAGCGGCACGGCGATTTCATGGCCCTGGCCGCGATAGCGCATGAACGCCTGGCGCGTTTCGACCAGCGTCTCGCCCAGGGCCGCCGGCCGCACCACGGCTTCGGCCTCCGCCCGCATGGCGGCGAACAGCTCGTTCAGCACCTTCGCGTCGAACATGTCGAGCCTGACATGGCGCGTTCTCACCACCTCGTAGGCGATCGAGGCGCGCAGGAAGCCGAAGGCGGAGCCGACGCCGGCGCCCACCGGTACGATGACCCGCTTCATGCCGAGCTTGCGGGCGAGGCGGGCGGCATGCAGCGGAGCCGCTCCGCCGAAGGCGATCAGCGTGCGGTCGGCGGTGTCCTTGCCGTTCTCGACGGCATGGACGCGGGCAGCACTCGCCATGGTCTCGTCGACGATCTCCGCCACGCCAGCGGCTGCGCCCTGGGCATCGGTGCCCAATGGGCCGGCCAGCGCCTGCAGGGCGGCTTCGGCCTTGTCGCGATGGAGCGGGATCGCGCCGCCCGCGAAGCGAGACGGATCGAGGCGGCCTAGCGCGGTATCGGCGTCGGTCACGGTAGGCTCGGTGCCGCCGCGCCCGTAGCAGGCGGGGCCGGGCACGCTGCCGGCGGAATCGGGACCGACCTGGATGCGGCCCAGCGCGTCGAGGCGCGCGATCGAGCCGCCGCCGGCGCCGATCTCGACCAGTTCGATGACGGGAATGCGCACCGGCAGGCCAGAGCCCTGCACGAAGCGATAGGCGCGCGCGACTTCGAATTGTCGCGAGCGCTGCAGGTCGAGGTCGTCCAGCAGGGTGAGCTTTGCGGTGGTGCCGCCCATGTCGAAGGCGACGGCCCGGCTTGCATCGTTCTCCGCCGCGACCGTGCGCGCCAGGATGGCGCCGCCGGCCGGTCCGGATTCGACCAGCCGCACCGGATAGCGCCGCGCCGTATCGACCGTCGTGATGCCGCCCGACGACATCATCAACAGGAGAGGACCTGCGATGCCTTCCTTCTTGAGGTCGGCTTCGAGCTGGCCGAGATATCCCTCCATGCGCGGCAGCACATAGGCGTTGGCGATGGTCGTCGATGTGCGCTCGTACTCGCGGATCTCGGGGCAGACTTCGCAGGACAGCGAGACGGCAACGCCCGGCAGCTCCTCGGCGAGGATCGCGCCGGCGCGACGCTCGTGCGCCTCGTAGGTGAAGCTGTGCAGGAAGCAGACCGCGACAGCCTCAATCTTCTCGGCTCGTAGCTTCGTGGCGACGCGGCGCACCGCCTGCTCGTCGAGCGGCAGCAGCACCGCGCCGTCGGACGCTACGCGCTCCGGCACGCCGAAGCGCAGGTCGCGCGGCACCAGCGGCTGCGGCCGCTCCATGTGGATGTCGTATTGCTCGAAGCGATGCTCCCACGCCATCTCGACGGAATCGCGGAAGCCCTCCGTCGTGACCAGCGCCGTGCGCGCACCCTTGCGCTCGATCAGTGCGTTGGTGGCAAGCGTCGTGCCGTGAACGACGAGCGTCACGTCCTGCGGCCGGCATTGCGCTTCGGCCAGGATGGCGCGCACGCCTTCCAGCACGGCGCGTTCGGGCGCGTCGGGCGTCGTCAGAACCTTGATGGCGTGCGATTTCGCGCCGTCCTCGAGAACGACGTCGGTGAAAGTGCCGCCGATATCGACGGCCAGACGGGAGGACATTCTTACTCGTCGATCTTGATGTTGCCCTTGCGTACCACGTCGCCCCAGGTGACGGAATCGCGCTTCAGGAAGGCCACGTATTCCGTAGGCGGGAGCAGGGCCGGCGTGAGACCGCTCTCGTCGTACTTCTTCCTCACGTCCGGCTCGGCCAGGACCTTGGAGATGGCGGCGTAAAGCCGGTCGACGACCGGCTTGGGCGTACCGGCGGGGGCGGCGAGCCCGTACCAGTTCTCTGCCTCGTAGCCCTTCACGGCCTCGGCGATCGCCGGCGTGTCGGGAAAGACCGGCCAGCGCTCCGGCGACGTGACGGCCATGGCACGCGCCTTGCCGCTTCGGATCAGGCCGAGCGTCGCGGGATCGCCGAAATAGGCATCGACGATGCCGGCCGCGAGGTCGTTCAGGGCCGGGCCCGTGCCGCGGTAGGGCACGTGGATCATCTTCAGGCCGGACATCTGCGTGAACAGTTCGCCAGCGAGATGCTGGCTGGTGCCGATGCCGCCCGAAGCCCAACGCAGTTCCTGCTTCTTCGCCAGTTCCATGAATTCCGGCAGGGTCTTCGCGGGCAGGTCGTTGCGCACCGCCAGGATGAACGGCATGCGCACCAGCCGCGTGATCTGCGTCAGCGCCATCGGATCGTACGGCATCTTGGTGCGCAGATGCGGGCC
>JAGNNA010000547.1 GCA_017990895.1 Reyranella sp. | reverse complement strand
TCCTCAAGGCCGCCTGGGCGATGGACAAGTTCGGCAACAAGGAAGCCCGCCAGCAGATCGCGATGATCAAGGTGGCGGTGCCGAACATCACCTCGAAGGTCGTCGACCGCTGCCTGCAGCTGCATGGTGCCGGCGGCGTCAGCCAGGTGTTCAAGCTGGCCAGCATGTACGCCCACCAGCGCACCCTGCGCCTGGCCGACGGCCCGGACGAGGTCCATCGCGACCAGGTTGGCCGTCTCGAGATCGCCAAGTACAACTGAGGTCCCTTACCGGGACGGAACGAGGCGCGGTCCCCCCGGGATCGCGCCTTTTTCTTTGAGGCCTCATACTCCTCTCCCCCGCTACGGGGAGAGGAGTATGAGAAGAGCGACGCAGGAGTCACCGTGGACAGTCCGAAGACGAGCCGGCACGTCACCGATCATCTGGCCAACGAGCGGACTTTCCTCGCCTGGATCCAGACCGCGATCGCGGTCATGACGCTGGGTGTCGCGATCAACCGCTTCGCGCTCTTCCTGATGGAGATGCACCAGGTCGTACCGGCCGTGCGCGACCTCGCCAACCGCCACGTCGAGAAGCTGGGCATCGGCCTGGTGATTCTGGGCATCGTCATGCTGGTCGGCTCGACCTGCCATTACCTCCATGTCGGCAAGACGATCGACGACGAGACCTACCGCCCGTCCATCAAGGTCATGGTCGGCACCGCCATCGCCATCGGCCTGATCGGCGGCTCGACGCTGATCTGGCTTTTTTAAGCGCCCTTGCCCGGCGCCGATTGCGGCGGGGCGGGCGGGCCGTCGGGCATGTCCAGCAGCTCGCTCTCCGGGGCACCGGCCTCGTAGGCCTTCACCAGCGCCTCGGGATCGAAGGCGACGCCGATCGGATTCTTCCGGAACGCCTCGGTCTGGAAATAGGCCGCCGTCGCCTCCTTCGTCGGGTAGCGGTCGACCTGCAGCTCGACGCCGTTGCCGTCGGGATCGCGATAGTAGATCGACACGGTCGGCCCGTGATGGATGCAGCGCGAAGGCTCGATCCCCAGCGCCTTCACCCGGCGCCAGGTCGAGAGCAGTGCGCCGATGTCGCTGAACGTATAGGCGACATGGGCCAGGCCCGAGGTCTTCGCATCGGGCGCCTTCAACCCCGCCAGGTTCACGATGCCCAGGCGATGATGCTCGTCGTCGTAGGTCAGGAAGCAGATGTAGTCGGTCCGCTGGACGATGCGCATGTTCAGCACCGCCGAGTACCAGTCGATCATCGGCTGCACGTTCGACGAGCGCAGGACGAAGTGGGCGAACAGGATGGGCGTGGCCGGCTTGTCCGACAGGGTTCGGCGGCGCGATGCGGTTTCGATCACGGTATCCATGGCAATCTCCTGGCTCGAGGTCTCATCTGTCGCATCAGTCGACGCAGCAGCTCATGCTGCTGGCGGAGGGCGGGACATCGAGAGCCGGATTTTCCGTGAAGAATCCGGCGGGATGAAGAGCGAAACCGGCGGTGATCACGGGCTGGACCGGGAAATCCTCGGGCCTCGGAATGTGGTGCAGGCCGAAGCTGTGCCAGATCACGACATCGGTATCGACCAGCGGGCGGTCCGACGCCGTCCAGGCCGGCAATCCGTCGCCGCCGCTGCTCTGGTTGGGATAGCGTCCGGCGGCGTAGATCTCGTCGGGATGATAGGCGGTGACCCAGAGCTGCCGGGTCATGAAGGCTGCCCGTCGGGAGACCATCGACTGGGGATGTGAGAAGGTGGGGACCGGGCTCAACGGCAGCAACTTGTAGGCGGTGGGCTGGCCCAGCCGGTTGCGGGCCTCCGCACTCTCGATCTTCCAGAAGCGGGCGGCGTTGAAGTCGACGTTGCGCTGCGCGCCCTGCTCGGTTGCGAGGACGGTCTGGCGCGTGGTGAAGGCATTGCCGTACGGATTGTCGGCGCCCATGGGCAGAGCCACCGTGTCGACCTCGACGACCCGGTTGCGCTCGCCGTCGACCGCCACGTCGAGGCGCATGTTGAAGACGTGCTGATGGTAATGGGCATAGACGCCCGGCGACACGATCGTCCCATAGTCCGGCGCTTCGCCAGGCCGCAGGCCGGCGGTGTTCACGATGCCGGTCGCCTTCATTTCGAAGTGGATCGAGCCGTCCTGGTGAAGGTACCAGAACGAGCCGTACTCGTAGTTGCCGACCGTCGAGATCGACGACACGACCAGACGCCGGGCGCGCCTCACGTCGACCTCGCCCGTGAACAGGTCGGTGTGCTTCCACAGGATGCCGAAATCCTCCTCGTGCAGGCACACCGCGCTCTCGATGCAGTAGGGATCGCCCTTGCTGTCGGCCAGCCAGGCGTCGAAGTAGCGGATGGCTCCGAGACAGTCGCAGCCCAAGGTCAGGGAATTGGCCAGCACGCCGATGCCGTACTCGCCGACATCGAAGGCATTCTTGCGAAAGTGCCCACCGCCGGGGTGCCCATAGGGCACAACCATCTCGGACAAGGCTGCGCGGTGCAGCACCGACCGCAGCCGCCCCTCGTCCTCATAGCCGATCGCATGCAGCACCAACCCTTCGCGGGCATTGAAGCCGACGCGGGAGCGCCATTTCTGCCAGCGGACTTCGTTGCCCTCGACGACGAAGCTCGGTCCGTCCGGCTGGACGATTTCCAGCGG
>JAGNNA010000187.1 GCA_017990895.1 Reyranella sp. | reverse complement strand
TCCTCGAAGTCGCGGGCCTCGCGGAAGTTGCGATAGACCGACGCGAACCGGACGTAGGCCACCGGATCGAGGGCGCGCAGCGCGTCCATCACCAGCTCGCCGATCTGGGTCGAGGGGATCTCGCTCTCGCCGGAGCTTTCGAGGCGGCGCACGATGCCGTTCACCACTCGCTCCATGCGCTCCGGATCGACCGGCCGCTTGCGGCAGGCGACTTGAATCGAACGCGCCAGCTTGTCGCGATCGAACTGCACACGCTGCCCGTTCTTCTTCACCACCGTCAGCTCGCGCAGCTGCACGCGCTCGAAAGTCGTGAAGCGCGAACCGCAGGAGGGGCAGTAGCGCCGCCGGCGAATCGCCGAATTGTCGTCGGTCGGCCGCGAGTCCTTAACCTGTGTGTCCTCGTGACCGCAGAATGGGCAGCGCATCTAGTTCCCCTGTTTGTTCCGGCTTTGCGCCTTGTCAGTCACGATAGAGCGGATAGCCCGCGCACAGGGCATGAACCTTGGCGCGAACCTGGGCCTCGACCTGGGCATCGCCGTCCGGACCGTTCTTGGCGATTCCGTCGAGCACGTCCGCGATCAGATGGCCGATCTGCTGGAACTCGGCAACCCCGAAGCCACGCGTCGTTCCCGCCGGCGTCCCGAGGCGCACGCCCGACGTGATCGTGTACTTCTCCGGATCGCCCGGGATGCTGTTCTTGTTCGTCGTAATGCCGGCGCGATCGAGCACCTTCTCCGCCGACACGCCGGTCGCCTTCTTCGGCCGCAGGTCGACCAGCATGACGTGGCTGTCGGTGCCGCCGGACACGATCTTGAGGCCGCGCTCGGTCAGCGTCGCCGCCAGCGCGCGCGCATTGTCGATCACGTTCTGCGCGTAGATCTTGAAGTCGGGCTTGAGCGCCTCGCCGAACGCGACGGCCTTGGCGGCGATGATGTGCATCAGCGGCCCGCCCTGCAGCCCGGGGAACACCGCCGAGTTGATCTTCTTCCCAAGCTCGGGATCGTTCGAAAGGATCATGCCACCGCGGGGGCCGCGCAGCGTCTTGTGCGTCGTCGTCGTCACGACATGGGCATGGGGCAGTGGGCTCGGATAGACACCGGCTGCGACCAGACCGGCATAGTGCGCCATGTCGACCATGAAGTAGGCGCCGACCTCATCGGCCACCTTGCGGAAGCGCGCCCAGTCGATGTGACGCGAATAGGCCGACGCCCCGGCGATGATCAGCTTCGGCTTCTCGCGTCGGGCCGCCTCCTCCATCTGCTCGTAGTCGATCAGGTGGGTGTCCGGCTTCAGTCCGTAGGACACGACCTTGAACCACTTGCCCGACTGGTTCGCCGGCGAGCCGTGGGTGAGATGCCCGCCCTGGTCGAGCGCCATGCCGAGGAACGTGTCGCCCGGCTGCAGCAGCGCCATGAACACAGCCTGGTTGGCCTGCGCGCCGGAGTGCGGCTGCACGTTGGCGAAGGCGCAGTCGAACAGCTTCTTCGCGCGCTCGATGGCCAGATCCTCGGCCTTGTCGACCTCCTCGCAGCCGCCATAGTAGCGGCGACGCGGATAGCCCTCGGCATACTTGTTGGTCAGCACGGAGCCCGCGGCTTCGAGCACGGCGCGCGAGACGATGTTCTCCGAGGCGATCAGCTCGATCTGCTCGCGCTGACGATGGAGTTCCCCCTTCAGGACGGCGTCGATCGCCGGATCGGACTCGGCGACGCCCATGGTGAACATCGGCAGCGGCGAATCACTCATCTTGGCAGCAGCTTGGCTCATGATACTCAACCCTTTGAAAGCTTTTCGACGCGGCCGACATGGCGGCCGCCCTCGAACTTGGTGGCGAGGAACATCTTCAGGGCCTCGCGGGCGACCTCGATGCCGGTCAGGCGCTGGCCGAAGGCAATGACGTTCGCATCGTTGTGTTCGCGCGACAGCCGCGCCGAGGTCACGTCATGCGCGAGAACTGCACGAACCTTGGGATTGCGATTGGCCGCAATGGAAATGCCGATTCCGCTGCCGCACACGAGCACGCCGCGCTCGGCCCTGCCCGAGGCTATGGCGTCGCCCATGGCCATTCCGAAGTCCGGATAGTCGACGGATGCGGTCGAATGGGTGCCGAGATCCAGCACCTCGTGACCCGCTTCCTGCAGGTCGCGCTTGAGAATTTCCTTCAGGTCGAAGCCGGCATGATCCGACGCGACCGCGATGGCGCCCCCCGGCATATCGACGATCGACCCCCTCTAGCTATTGAGCCCCCCGATACCATATCCGGGGCTGCGATGTCACGGTCGCCCAAAATCGTGGAAAGCAACCCACAAGACGGTGAAGTGGAACGAAAAAGGCCCGGCTGCTGCCGGGCCTTTCCCTGATCGGGCCATTTGGCCCTACTTCTTCATCGGAGCCGACTTGCCGTCCTTCCAGACGTAGATGTCGTAGACCGCATCCTTGATGTCGCCCTTGGCGTCGAATTCAAGGACGCCGACGGCCGAGTCGTACTTGCCGGAACGCAGCGCCGCGGCGACCTTGGCTGCCTCGGTAGACTTCGCCTTGTTGGCGGCGTCGGCCCAAGCCTTCACGGCGGCGTAGCTGAACAGCGTATAGCCTTCCGGATTGTACTTGGCGTCGCGGAACTTCTTCACGAGCGCGGCATTCTTGGGGTCGTCCTCGGCCTTCGGCGGGAACGACATCAACACGCCGTCGGTCGCCGCGCCGCCCAGCTGGGCGAATTCGGCCGTCTCGAGCGAGTCGAAGCCCATCATCTGCGCCGCCAGGCCCTGCTCACGCGCCTGCTTGATGATCAGTGCGCCGGCGGTGTGGTAGCCGCCCAGCACGATGATATCGATCTTCGCCTGCTTCATCTTGTTGATCAGCGCGGCGAAATCCTTGTCGGTGTCGTTGTAGGCCTCGTACATCGCCTCGCGCAGGCCACCCTTGTTGAGGGCCTTCTTGGTCTCGTCGGCCACGCCTTTGCCGTAGGGCGACTTGTCGTGGAGGATCGCGACCTTGGCGCCCTTCTTGTTCTTGAGGATATAGGCGCCGACCGTCGCGCCCTGGACGTCGTCGCGGCCGCAGGTGCGGAACACCGTGGTGTTGCCCTTGGCAGCGGCATCGTCCGTCAGCTTCGGATTGGTCGAGGCCGGCGTGATCTGCAGGATCTTGCCTTCCTTGTAGATGTCCGAAGCCGGGATCGACGAGCCGGAGCAGAAGTGCCCCGCCACGAACACGACCTTGTCCGACACCATCTTGTTCGCCACTGCCGTCGCCTGCTTGGGGTCGCAGGCATCGTCGCCGACCAACAGCTCGAGCTTCTGGCCGTTGACGCCGCCGGCGGCATTGATGTCGGCGACCGCCATCTCGGCACCGCGCTTGAGCTGCTCGCCGAACGCGGCGTTCGAGCCGGTCATCGGACCGGCCGAGCCGATCTTGATCTGGGCAAACGCGGGCGTCGCCATCAGCGCAACGGCTGCAACGGCGAGTGTGCCGTACAATTTCTTCATCCGAGTCTCCCTGTTGATTGAGCCCCTCCGCTGCCGCGGAGCATGACCGTCACATTAAGGCCGGTCGTCCCAGCCCAGCAAGCCTTTGCGCCGGTACAGCCACGGATACTGGCGCACCATCTGGCGCGCCCACGTAAGCCGAAAGGCGAAGGCCGCGATCGCCAGTTGTACGGCCCAGCCCAGTACAAATCCCGCCGGGGACCAAAGCTCGCCGTTGGCGAGCGCGTAGTCGAGGAAACGCAGCGTCGCCGACAGCAGTGCGGTGTAGAATACGATCTGAGGCCACGGCCGCCAGGTGAGCGCAACCGCGTGACCTGCCGCGAACGAGGCCGGCCCGATCAGGACGAGGTTGAACAGCACCACGTTGAACAGCGTGTCGCCGAACCAGTCGAACATGAAGGTATCGAGCGGACTCATGCGTGGCCGCCCTCGAGATAGGCCGCGCGGACCTCCTGGTTCGCCAGCAGCTCTCGGCCGCTGCCGCTGAGGCGCACCCGGCCGTTCGCCAGCACGTAGCCCCGGTCGGCGAGCCGCAGGGCGTGTAAGGCGTTCTGCTCGACGAGGAAGATCGTCACCCCCTCCTCCCGGGCAATGCGACCGATCGAGTCGAAGATCTGACGCACGATCAGGGGGGCGAGGCCGAGCGACGGCTCGTCGAGCAGCAGGAGCCGCGGCCGGCTCATGAGCGCACGGCCGATCGCCAGCATCTGCTGTTCGCCGCCCGACAGGGTCCCGCCGCGCTGGTCGCGCCGCTCGGCCAGCCGCGGGAACATCGCGAAGACGCGATCGAGGTCCGACTTGAAGTTGGCGGGATCGCCCAGGATCGCGCCCATCTGCAGGTTCTCGTAGACGCTCATCCGCGCGAAGATGCGGCGCCCCTCCGGCACCTGCGCCACGCCCCGCCGCACGATCTGATGGGTCGGCAGGGCCGTGATGTCCTCGCCGTCGAGCATGATGGTGCCGCTGCGTGCCCGGGGATTGCCGCAGATCGTCATCAGCAGGGTGGACTTCCCCGCCCCGTTGGCGCCGATCAAGGTCACGATCTCGCCGCGCGCCACCTCGAGGTCGACACCGTGCAGTGCCTGGATGGCGCCGTAGAAAGTCTCGACGCCCTTCACCGACAGGATCGAGGCCTCAGGCATCGAGCGCCTCCTCGTCAGTGCCGAGATAGGCGCGGATCACGGCCGGGTCGCTGCGCACGGCCTGGGGAGCCCCCTCGGCGATCTTGCGGCCATAGTCGAGCACGACGATGTGGTCGGAAATGTTCATCACGACGCTCATGTCGTGTTCGATCAGCAGCACGCCGATCCCGTCGCGATCCCGGATCGAGACCAGCAGCTGGTTGAGTTCGGCCGACTCGCGGGGATTGAGCCCGGCCGCCGGCTCGTCGAGGCAGAGCAGCACCGGCTCGGTGCACATTGCGCGGGCGATCTCCAGTCGGCGCTGGGCGCCGTAGGGCAGCTCGCCGGCCGGCCGGTCGGCATCGGCCATCAACCCGATACGATCCAGCCACAGCCGCGCCAGTTCGACTGCGGCCGCCTCGGCATGCCGGAAGCTCGCGACACCGAGGAGGCCCAGCAGGCTCCAGCCCGAGGCGCGCATCAGCTTGTTGTGCTGCGCCACCATCAGGTTCTCCAGCACCGTCATGCCCGGAAACAGGCGAATGTTCTGGAAGGTGCGCGCCACCCGGGCCTTCTGGCCGATCTCGTGACCGCGCATCCGCTCGAGCAGAAACTCGCCGCCGGCGCTGCGCAGCGTCAGCCGGCCGACCGTCGGCTTGTAGAATCCCGTGATGCAGTTGAAGACCGTGGTCTTTCCCGCACCGTTCGGCCCGATGACGGCGGTGATGGAATGGGAGCGGGCGCTGAACGACACGTCGTCGATCGCGACCAGCCCGCCGAAGCGCATCGTGAGATGCTCGACCTCGATGAGCGGCGCTATGACCTGGGGCGCCGTCATCCACCGCCTCCAGGATGCAGCCTTATCGACGGCTCGCGATGGGAGATGAGACCGCGCGGCTTGAACACCATGATCAGCACCATGGCGAGGCCGAAGGCCAGCATGCGGTAGTTGCCAAGGTCACGAAACCATTCGGGCAGGCCAATTAGCAGCACAGCGGCCAGCACGACGCCGATCTGGCTGCCCATGCCGCCCAGCACGACGATCGCCAGGATGATCGCCGATTCGATGAACACGAAGCTCTCGGGGCTGATGAAGCGTTGCTTGGCGGCAAAGAAGGAACCGGCGAAGCCCGCGAACATGGCGCCGATCGCAAAGGCCGTGAGCTTGGTATTCGTCGGATTGATGCCGAGCGCCTGGCAGGCCGTCTCGTCTTCGCGCAGCGCCTCCCAGGCGCGGCCGACCGGCAGGCGACGCATGCGCTGGGTGAAGAGGTTGGTGATCAGCGCCAGGCCGAGGATGATATAGTAGAGGAAGATCAGCCGGTGATTGCCGTCGAAGGCGATGCCCAGCATCTCCGACACGGTCTGCTTGCCGGGGGGCGGCGTCTCGGCGAACACGGCGCCGAACAGGGTCGGTCCCGGGATCGAGCCGATACCGGCTGGGCCGTTGGTGAGGTCGAACCAGTTGAGCAGCACCAGCCGGATGATCTCGCCGAATCCCAGCGTGACGATGGCGAGGTAGTCGCCGCGCAGGCGCAGCACCGGAAAGCCCAGCATGATGCCGAACAGCGCCGCCATCATTCCGGCGAGCGGCAGGACCGTCCAGAAACCCAGCCCGTACTGCGTGCTGAGCAGCGCGTAGGCGTAGGCACCGACCGCGTAGAAGGCGACGTATCCCAGGTCGAGCAGGCCGGCCAATCCGACCACGATGTTGAGCCCCCAGCCCAGCATCACGTAGGTCAGGATCAGCACCCCGAGGTCCATCGTCTTCTGGTCGGCGAACGGCGTGAACGGCATCAGCACGGCCGCGGCCAGCAGCAGCCAGCCGAACCATTTGGCGCCGGCCTTTCCGACCGCCACGCCGGACGGCGTCCGCGCCGCCGCGCCCATGGCGTCGTTGGCCCAGGGCCAGATCGAGCGGATCACCAGCAGCACGCCGCCCAGCGCGACGAACCAGTGCAGGAACCCGGACGGCAGCTTCATCGGCGAGGCGCCGGCCGCGATCATTCCCAGCCCCAGCACGATGGCGGGCCAGCGCAGGCCGTTCGCCGCCATCGAGAGGCCAAGCCGGCCGATGAAGATGACGACCACCGCCACGGCGAGATCGACGAGGTGATAGTCGAAGCCCAGACCCTTGCCGCCACCCTGGTCGACGGTGCGGAAGCCGACGATGAAAATTCCGAGTGCTGCAGCCACGAACGCGGTGAGGCCCGCATCCTTCAGCATGAGAGGAAGACGCTGCGCCATCCGGTCAGACCTTCTCGATCTCCGGTTTGCCCAGCAGGCCACTCGGCCGGAAGATCAGCACGAGCACGAGGATCGCGAAGGCGGCGACGTCCTTGTATTCGCTCGAGAAGTAGCCGGCCCAGAAGACCTCGATTAGCCCGATCAGCAAGCCGCCCAGCATGGCGCCCGGCAGCGACCCGATCCCGCCCAGTACCGCCGCGGTGAAGGCCTTGATGCCGGCCAGGAAGCCGATGAAGAAATCGATGACCCCGTAGTACATCAGGAACAGCATGCCGGCGACGGCGGCCAATGCCGCGCCCAGCACGAAGGTGAGCGAGATCGTCCGGTCGACATTGACGCCCAGCAGCGCCGCCATCTTCATGTCCTGTTCGCAGGCGCGCTGCTGGCGTCCCAATGAGGTCTTCGCGATCACCCAGGTAAAGCCCGCCATCAGCACGACGGTCACCAGCACGATCACGATCTGCAGCCAGGTGACGCGAACGTCGAACCCGTCGGCGGTGAAGAGATTGAAGCCCCCCGAGACGACCTGCCCGCCGGGCTTGGGACGCGCCCCCTGCGCCAGCTGCACGTAGTTCTGGAGGGCGATCGACACGCCGATGGCGGAGATCAGCGGGGCGAGCCGGAACGAGCCCCGCAAAGGTCTATAGGCCGTTCGTTCTATCGCCCATCCGTAAACGGCCGAGAAGGACATGGCCAGCAGCAGCACGAGGACGATGGCGATGGGCGCCGAGCTGATGCCGAGGCTGCCGCAGATGATGAAACCGATCAGCGAGATGAAGGCACCGATCATGAACACCTCGCCGTGCGCGAAGTTGATCATGCCGATGATCCCGTAGACCATCGTATAGCCGATGGCGATCAGCCCGTAGATGGCGCCCAGCGTGATTGCATTGATCAGCTGTTGCGTGAAATACGCCATGCCCTCTTTGTGTCTCCCTGCCCTTGCGACCTACGATGCTTTCTCGGGCACTGGCAAGCTCAACGTGGGTGGCCTGCAAATCGCGGACCACAAGAGGGCCGGCCGGGCCCAAATGTCCCTTGCACTCGTCCGTCCAAGTGCTGATTAAGGACGGCCATGGACACCCCTTCCTACGACGTGATCGTCATCGGTGCCGGCCCGGCCGGCCTCACCGCCGCCGCCGAAGCTGCCCGCGCGGGCCTGAAGGCGCTCTGCCTCGACAAGCTCGCGCCCGGCGGCGAAATCATCAACCTGGGTCAGTTGCACGATTTCGAGGAGATTTTCGACGGCCCGACGATGGCCTCGCGCCTCACCGACGACGCCGTCGTCGCCGGCGCGGAAATCGGCTTCGGCGAGGTGACGGCGATTTCCGGCAGCGGCCCGTTCGAGATCGAGACCGCCGACGGCGAGCGCCACACGGCGCGGGCCCTCGTCGTCGCGACCGGCCTGAGCAAGGGCAAGCTCGGCCTTCCCGGCGAGGAGGATTATGAAGGGCGTGGCCTGTCCCACTGCGCCAACTGCGACGGGCCGCTCTATGCCGGGCAGCCCGTGATCATCGCCGGCGCGACCGGCTGGGCGCCGTACGAGGCCGCCGTCCTCGTCGGAATCGCCGGCGACATCACCATGCTCGGGACGCCGACCGGCCCGGTCCCGGACGGCGTCACCGCCCTCCCGGGACGCATCGTCGGCCTGGAAGGGAGCAACGGGCTCGAGGCGGTCACGGTCGAGAATAACGGCCAGCGAAATCGTATTCCGACGAATGCGGTGTTCGTTTACGAGGGCCGGTCTCCCGCTGCGGAATTCCTGCCGGATTCACTTGCACGCGACGCCACGGGGCATATCGTTGTCGATGAGGTTGGCCGGACCGCCCAGCCGCTGGTCTTCGCTGCCGGCGACGTACGGTCCGGCTCCAGGGAATACTTGGCCGACGCCATCGCGGACGGCCAACGCGTCGCCAAGTCGGTTGTCGCGGCGTTGAACAAGTAGCGTGGAGGAACAGGAACATGCGCATCTTCAATCCGAGCTTCGGCATGGCCGCCGCCGGTCCCGCCAAGGTGACCTTGCAGCCCGTCAATTGGGCGACGGACGCCATTGCCCTCATCTCCAACTCGAAGCCGAACGCGCGTGAACTGCTGGAAGGTGTCCGCGCCATGCTGGGCGCACACCGCCCGGTCGACAACATCCACTTCCATGCCAAGAACAGCGCCAGCCAGCCGGCGCCGAAGGAACTGATCGAGAAGGTCGCGAAGAACTACAAGGCGGCGCTCCTCGCCTTAGGGGATTGAGGAAGCTGTTCATCGTGGAGTTTCCACGACAGCCTCGAACTCGAGAAGCTTGGCATCACCGCTTTCGTGATCGCCACTGAGACATTCAAGCCGCTGGTCCTCGCCCAGGCGAAGGCCCGCAAGGTCGAACCGCGCCTGATCGTGGTCAAGCATCCCGTCGGCGGCCTCAATGCCGAAGAACTGCGGGAACGCATCGAAGCAGCGACCAAGGGACTGACCGAGGCCACGACGAAATGAAGGACATCGCCGAACAGGAAGTGATCGACATCGGCGACATGGATGTCGAGGCCTTCAATGAGTACGCCATCGAACAGGGCTGGAGCGACGGCATGCCGCTCTTCGTGCCGACCGAGGCGAAGGTGGCGAAATTCGTCGAGACGGTGCGCGGCGACAACCGGCCCTATCCGCCGGTACCGCCGCGCCAGATTGTCCCGACGTTGCAGTCGCTGGCCGCAAACGCCGTCATGGCGGGCTGCAAGCCCGAATACTTTCCGGTCGTGACCGCCGCCCTGCGCGGCGTGCTCGACCCGGAGTACAATCTCCACGGAACGCTGGCGACCACGCACTCCTGCGCGCCGATGGTCATGGTGAGCGGCCCGATCCGGCACGAGCTCAACATCAACTGCGGCACCAACTGCTTCGGCCAGGGTCGCCAGGCCAATGCCACGATCGGC
>JAGNNA010000546.1 GCA_017990895.1 Reyranella sp. | reverse complement strand
TTCATGAAGAGACATCAGTAGGTAGCCCGTCCACCAGAGAGATCGAAGACCGCACCGGTCGCGAAGGTGCAGTGGGAAGAGGCGAGCCAGGCGACCATCTCGGCCACTTCCCCGACCTCGCCGAAGCGGTTCATCGGAATCTTGGACAGCATGTAGTTGATGTGTTGCTCGGTCATCTGGCTGAACAGTTCCGTCTTCACCACCGCCGGCGCGACGCAGTTCACCAGCACGCCGGTCGTAGCAAGTTCCTTGCCGAGCGACTTGGTGAGGCCGATGACGGCGGCCTTCGAGGCGGAGTAGGCGGAGGCATTGGGATTGCCTTCCTTGCCGGCCACCGACGCGATGTTGACGATGCGGCCCCAGCCGCGTTTGACCATGCCGTCGACCACCGCGCGGTTGCAGAGGAAGACGCCGGTCAAGTTGATGTCGATGACCTGCCGCCAGGCATCGACCGGATAGTTGGCGACGGTCGTGTTGGGACCCGTAATGCCGGCGCTGGCGACCAGGATGTCGGGCGGCGCCAGCCGTTTCTCGGTCTCGGCCAGAGCCTTGGCCACGTCCGTCTCGCTGGTCACGTCGACGGCGATGGCGACGGCGCCCTTCAGGGAAGCGGCGGACTGGGCGGCGCGCTCGGGATCGCGATCCCACAAGGCGACCCGGCCGCCGCCCTCGGTGATCTTCGCGGCGCAGGCCAATCCAATGCCCCGGGCGCCGCCGGTGACGATCGCGGTCCGGCCCCGGAACGGTTCGGGCTCCATGTCTTCCTCCCAAATCCTTGAATTATCTTGCAATTCCCAGCATATCGGCGCGCCGGTCCATCCGCTACACTGACCGCTTCGATGCCTCGAGTTTTCGCGGGAGTTTCATGCCTTCGCCCATTCCGGCGTCCATCGACGCCACCGTCGAGCTGCTGAAGGGCGGCGACTATATCGCCGACCGCAGCCTCGCCACGGTCCTCTATCTCGCCCTCAAGCTGGGCCGTCCGCTGTTCTGCGAAGGCGAGGCGGGCGTCGGCAAGACCGAGATCGCCAAGGTCCTGTCCGAGACGCTGAAGCGGCCTTTGATCCGCCTGCAATGCTACGAGGGTCTCGACGTCGCCTCGGCCGTGTACGAGTGGAACTACGCCCGCCAGATGATCGAGATTCGCCTCGCCGAAGCGCAGGGCGTGCACAACCGCGGTGAACTCGCGGCCGACATCTTCGACGAGAAGTTCCTGATCCGCCGTCCGCTGCTGGAGGCGCTGCAGCCGCATGTCGAGGGCGCGCCGATCCTGCTGATCGACGAACTCGATCGGACCGACGAGCCGTTCGAAGCCTACCTGCTCGAAGTCCTGTCGGACTTCCAGGTGACGATCCCCGAACTCGGCACGGTGAAGGCGGCCGAGCGGCCGATCGTCATCGTCACCTCCAACCGCACCCGCGAGATCCACGACGCGCTGAAGCGGCGCTGCTTCTACCACTGGGTCGACTATCCGGACCTCAAGCGCGAGCTGGAGATCCTGAAGGTCAAGGCTCCGGGTGCGAGCGAGCGCCTGTCGCGTCAGGTCGTGGGCTTCGTCCAGGAGCTGCGCAAGCTCGACCTATTCAAGGCGCCGGGCGTCGCCGAGTCGATCGACTGGTCGACGGCCCTGTCGGAGCTCGACGTGCTCGACCTCGACCCGCGGACGATCAATGACACGCTGGGCGTACTGCTCAAGTACCAGGACGACATCCAGCGCCTGCAGGGCTCGGAGGCAGCCGAAATCCTGCGCAAGGTGAAGTCCGACATCGCCGCCCAGCCGCTGGGCTGAGCGACCGATGGAAACGCTGCCCGATCCGCCGGCCGGGCTGCCGGGGCGCGAGCCGCGGGACGGCAAGCTCGCGACCAACATCGTGCATTTCGCGCGGACCTTGCGGACGGCCGGGCTGAGGGTCGGGCCGGGGCAGATCCTGCGCGCCATCGAGGCGGTGGAAGCGGCCGGCTTGCGCAATCGCGACGATTTCTACTGGTCGCTCCATTCGGTGTTCGTGAACCGCCGCGACCAGCGCGAGATTTTCGACCAGGCGTTCCACGTCTACTGGCGCAATCCGCGCCTGCTCGAGAAGATGATGGACATGCTCCTGCCTCAGATCGGCGTGCCGGCCGAGCAGGACAAGGGCAAGCAGCTCAGCCGGCGCCTGCAGGAGGCGCTGCAGCCCGGGCAGGGCGAGGCACCGGAGCAGTCCGAGGAGCCGCCCGAAGTCGAGGTCGAGGCGACATTCACCGTGTCCGATCGCGAAGTTCTACAGACGCGCGATTTCGAACAGATGTCCCAGACGGAGATCGACGAAGCCCTGCGGGCGATCTCGCGCCTGCGCTTGCCGGTGCCGGAACGGCGCACGCGTCGTTACCAGCCCGCGCGGCGTGGGCCGCGCATCGATTTCCGCGCCTCGCTGCGCCGCGCCATGCGGCCGGAGGGGCTGACGGAGCTGGCCCGGCGCGAACCGCGGCGCCGCCCGCCGCCGCTGGTCATCCTGTGCGACATCTCGGGCTCCATGGCCCGCTACACGCGCATGTTCCTGCATTTCATGCACGCCATCACCAACGACCGCGACCGTGTCTACTGCTTCACCTTCGGCACGCGCCTGTCGAACGTGACGCGCGCCCTGCGCAACCGCGACGTGGACATCGCCCTGCAGAAGGCCTCGTC
>JAGNNA010000186.1 GCA_017990895.1 Reyranella sp. | reverse complement strand
GCATCCACACGCGCAAGCGCACCATCCAGGCGCGCACGCCCGGCCAGCGCGGCTACCTGACGGCGCTGCGCGAGCGCGACATGGTGTTCGCGCTGGGACCCGCCGGCAGCGGCAAGACCTATCTTGCGGTCGCCATGGGCGTCATGCTTCTGCTGGCCGGCAAGGTCGAGCGTATCGTGCTGTCGCGTCCGGCCGTCGAGGCCGGCGAGCGGCTGGGCTTTCTGCCCGGCGACATGAAGGAGAAGATCGACCCCTATCTGCGGCCGCTCTACGACGCGCTGCACGATATGATCCCGGCCGAGCAGATCGCGCATCGCATGGAGTCGGGGGAGATCGAGATCGCACCGCTCGCCTTCATGCGCGGCCGGACCCTGGCCCACTGCTACGTCATCCTCGACGAGGCGCAGAACACGACGCCGATGCAGATGCGCATGTTCCTCACGCGTCTCGGCGAAGGCTCGCGCATGGTCATCACCGGCGATCCGAGCCAGACCGACCTGCCGAACAACCAGAAATCCGGCCTGAACGACGCCGTCGAGACGCTGTCCGAAGTCGAGGGCGTGCGCTTCGTGCGGCTCACCGCCCAGGACGTCGTGCGCCACGACCTCGTCACGCGGATCGTCAACGCCTACGATGCCCGCGACAAGAAAGCCAAAGCCTAAGCCGTCGCTCCGCTGCACGGTCGTCGTCCTCGACGAGGCCTGGCTCGAGGCCTTGCCCGATGCCGAGCGATTGGCAAAGCGTGCGACGCGGGCGGCTTTTGCCGGCGCGCGGCGCAGCGGCCGCCGCTCGCTCAACGTCGCACTGGACGACGACAAGGGCGTGCGCGCGCTCAATGCGCGCGACCGCAAGAAGGACAAGCCCACCAATGTCCTGTCCTATCCTTCCGGCGAGCGCGATTTCCTGGGCGACATGGTGTTGGCGCGCCAGACCGTGTGGCGCGAGGCGCGCGAGCAGCGCAAGTCGCCGGCCGACCATTTCACCCATCTGGTCGTGCACGGCACCCTGCACCTTCTCGGCTTTGACCATGAGACGGGCGAGGCCGACGCCGAACGCATGGAAGCGCTCGAGCGTCGCGTGCTTGCCAGGCTGGGGATCTCCGATCCCTACGAGTCCCGTTAAAGCATCTCGAGCGGCTGCTTCGCACGCGGCGGCGGAAAGGCGCGATCGAGGTTGGCGAGGATCTTCGGCGAGAGCTCGACCTGGAGCGCCGCGAAATTCTCCTTCACGCGGTCGCGGCTCGCAGATTTCGGAATCGTGACGACGCCGGGTTGGGCGAGCAGCCAGGCCAGCGCCAGTTGCGCAGTCGTGCAACCGGCCTCATCGGCGAGTTTCCTCAGCGCGGCCTTGCGCAGCAACCCGCCCTGGTCGAGCGGCGAATAGGCCATCAGCGGGATCGAGCGCTTGCGCATCCACGGCAGCAGGTCGAACTCCGGGCCGCGGCGCGACAGGCAGTAGAGAACCTGGTTCGTGCCGGTCAGGCCCTTGTCGAACTCCGCGGCATCTTCCATGTCGTCGAGGTCGAAGTTGCTCACGCCGAAATCGCCGATCTTTCCGGCGCTCTTCAATTTGTGAAACGCCTCGAACGTCTCCTCGATGCGGGCACCGCCGCGCCAGTGCAGCAGATAGAGATCGATGCGCTCCAGCCGCATGCGCTTCAGGCTGCGCTCGCAGGCGGCGATGGTGCCGGCCCGCGAGGCGTTGTGCGGATAGACCTTGCTCACGATGAAGGGCCGGGTGCCGTGGCCCGCCAGCGCATCACCTACGATCTCCTCGGCGCCGCCTTCTCCGTACATTTCGGCCGTGTCGATCAGGGGATAACCGAGATCGAGGCCGTATTTCAGGGCGTCCAGCTCCTCGGCCCTCCGGCGCGCATTCTCACCCATACGCCAAGTGCCGAGGCCCAACACCGGCATTTCCGCTCCGGAGGGCAGCTTGCAGGAACGCATCAAGAACTTCCATGGATTGCAACGTGGGACCAATAGCCTATTTTACGAGTCATGCCTGACTCCACAGCGCACAGTACCAAGCCGGCCTACAGCCCGGCTTCGTCGACTGAGCCTCTGACGATATCGGCCGCCTCGCCGGCCGTCCCCGATGTCCCGACCAGCGGCGGACTGCTGCGCGCCCTCCTGCGGCGGCTGCGCCGCCGGGAGAAGAACGAAGCGGTTCGCGAAGCCATCGAAGAGCTGATCGAGGAGACGCCCGAGAGCGATACGCCGATCAGCGAGGACCAGCGGGTCCTTCTCGCCAACATCCTGAAGCTGCGCGACAAGACGGTCGCCGACGTCATGGTGCCCCGGGTGGACATCGTGGGCATCGCGGCCGACACGCCGCTCGACGAAGTGGTGCGGCTGATCCAGGCCGAGGCGCATTCGCGCTATCCCATCTATCGCGAGTCGCTCGACGACGTGATCGGGATGATCCACATCAAGGATGTGCTGGCCTACTGGGGCACCTCGAAGAAGTTCAATCTTCGCGACATTCTGCGCCGCGTCGTGTTCGTGGCGCCGACCCTGCCGGTGCTCGACATGCTGCTCGACATGCGCCGGTCGCGCACGCACATGGCGCTGGTGGTCGACGAGTTCGGTGGCACCGACGGACTCCTCACCATCGAGGACCTCGTCGAGGAGATCGTCGGCGAGATCGAGGATGAGCACGATGTCGCCCAGACGCCGACAGTCGCGCGCCGGGTCGACGGCACGATCGACGTCAACGGCCGCACGCCGATCGAGCTTCTCGAGGAGGAGATCGGCAAGGTCCTGTCGGAAGACGAGCGACGCGAAATCGACACGGTGGGCGGCCTTATCTTCTCGCTGCTCGGCCGCATTCCCGAGCGCGGCGAAGTGGTTCGTCATCCGTCCGGTGTGGAGTTCGAGATTCTCGATGTCGATCCCAGGCGCATCCGCCGCCTGCGCGTGCGGCCGCCGACGACGGCGGCCTGACCTTCGTATGATGCGATGACCCTCAAGGGCTGGCGGGCCGCGGGTGCCGCCTTCGTGGCCGGCGCGCTCGCAGCGCTGGCGATGCCGCCGCTTCATTGGCTGCCGCTCGCGGTGCTGGGCATCGTGGCCTTCGTCTGGCTGTGGGATACTGCGCCGGCACCCAGGAGCGCGCTGCTGCGTGCATGGGCCTGGGGCACCGGCCATTTCGCCGTCGGGTCCTACTGGATCGTGGAGGCCTTCTTCGTGCCGCCGGCGGATTATGGACCGCTCGGTCCGCCCATCGTCGTCGGGCTCGCCGCGCTCCTGGGGTTCTTTCCGGCGATGGCTGCAGGCGCGGCGAAATGGATCGCCTTGCGTTGGACATCCCTGGGCGGTCGCTACTGCCGCCTGCTGCTGCTGGCCATCGCCTGGACGATCGCGGAATGGCTGCGCGGTCACGTCTTCACGGGCTATCCGTGGAATCCGTTGGCGCATGTCTGGGCCTTCGCGACGCCGCTACTGCAAGGGGCGGCGCTGGTCGGCGTCTACGGTCTTGGCCTCCTCACGTTCATGATCTTGGCGGCTCCGGCGGCGGGTTGGCGCGCCTCGATCGTGGCCCTCGTCGTCGCCATTGCGGCGGGCTTTGCCGGTCAGGCTGCCATGGCGCCGGTGGTTCCGGCCGGAGAAGGGCCGCTGGTGCGCATCGTCCAGCCGAACACGCCACAGGCGGAGAAGTGGCGGCCCGAGAATCGCGCCGCGCAGGTCGCCAAGCTGGTGGAGTTGAGCCGCCGCGACGGCTTCGACCAATTGGGAGCGGTGATCTGGCCGGAAACGGCCCCGCCGTTCATCGTGGAACCTGGATCGGCCGCGCTCGAGGTGATGGCGAGAGCCGTCCCGCCCGGTGGCTACCTCCTCACCGGGGCGGCCCGCGGGACGCGCAACCGGGGAGACGGGGTCTGGAACTCGCTGTTGGTCATCGATGGCGCGGGTGAGATCGTTGCCACATACGACAAGGTCCATCTCGTCCCTCTGGGCGAGTACATTCCCTTCCACAAGCAGCTCGCGCCGGTTTCCGGATTCATCGGCCGTGGCTCGTTCGAGGTGGGTGAATCACGAGTCACGCTCGATCTGCCGCGCCTGCCGTCCTTCTCGCCGATCATCTGCTACGAGGTGATCTTCCCGGCCGCCGTCACCGGCCCGGGGGCCCGGCCGCGCTGGCTCCTGAACGTGACCAACGATGCCTGGTTCGGTCTTTCGAGTGGCCCATACCAGCACCTTGCCAGCGCGCGCGTTCGGGCGGTCGAGGAGGGGCTGCCGATGCTCCGCGCCGCCAATACGGGGGTCTCGGCGGTGATCGATGCCTATGGCCGCGTACTCGCCGCCATCGACATGCAGCGCGAAGGCGTCATCGACCATCGGATCCCCGCCGCTCGCGAACCTACTCCCTATGGTCGGTGGGGCGATGGGGCGCTGGTCGCTCTGCTGCTCATCGCGATTGGCGGCCTCATCGGGGGCGCCCGTTTCACGGCGAGTGAAAGAACAAGAAAATCAATGCCTTAGCCCGTGCGGTCTGTCGCATTCCGACGGGAGCGCGCTTAGTAATATGCAGGTTATGATTGCAGATATGCATTTACGCATATATTGATTCAGCAGCACGGTGCGCACGCCATTCGGCCACTATTGAGTCGTACGGGCGTCGTTCCGTGGCAGGTTTGGAAGCAGTAGAGGAATTCATGGCGAGATCGCATCCCGTTGACGTTCATGTCGGAGCGCGCATGCGCCAGCGGCGCACCCTCCTGGGCATGAGCCAGGAGAAGCTCGGGACGGCGGTAGGCCTCACCTTCCAGCAAATCCAGAAGTACGAGCGGGGCTCCAACCGGATCGGCTCCAGCCGCCTGTTCGAGTTCGCCAAGGTTCTCGACGTTCCGGTCTCCTATTTCTTCGACGAGATGCCCTCGAACGCCCTGTCGGGCCGTCCGATGTCGGGCCGCGGCAAGAAGGGCGGTTTCGGAGAGGCCGGGACACCGTTCGAGCAGGAGAAGGATCCCCTGATCAAGCGGGAAACCCTCGAACTCGTCCGCGCCTATTACAAGATTCGCGAGAGCAAGGTGCGCAAGCGAATCTTCGAGATGGTGAAGGCCGTGGGGGCCGCCAACCACGCCGAAACGGTCGGATCCCGCAAGGGGTCGAAGGCCCGCGACTGAGGGCGTGGGGATTCGCCCTGCGATCCTCTTGATTTTCGTCGGCTTTTGGCGTTTTTAGCGAACCGCGGTCCCGATGGTCGGGATCGCCGCGGACGGATTTGGACGACTTGCCACCGCGCAAACAAAGGCTAAGCCGGACGTTGGCGGCACTACCCGCCCTGCCCGGAGTCCAGTGCACTTTGGGAGGGATCGTTGGCGCTCAAGGACTATATCTTCACCAGTGAGTCGGTTTCGGAAGGCCATCCCGACAAGGTCGCGGACCAGATCTCGGACGCGATCCTGGATGCGTTCATCGCCAACGACGTGAAGCTCGGCCACGCCGACGACAGCCACGCCAACACGCGCCTCGGCTGCGAGACACTGGTCACCACCAACAAGATCGTGATTGCCGGCGAAGGCCGCGCTTCCGAGCCGTACATGAAGAAGTACGGCAAGAACACCGTCGTCAATCGCGAGGCGATCACCGAGATCGCCCGCAACGTCGTGCGCGACATCGGTTACGATCAGGATGGCTTCTCCTTCCACGGCGCCGACGTCGAGGTGCTGCTGCACGGCCAGTCGCCCGACATCGCGATGGGCGTCGATGCCAAGAAGAAGGGCGGCAATCTCGGCGAGCAAGAGGGTGCAGGCGACCAGGGCCTGATGTTCGGCTTCGCCTGCCGCGACAGCGAGGAATACGAGAAGGGCTCGTTCATGCCCGCCCCGATCTTCTTCTCGCACAAGATCCTCGAAGTGCTGAGCAAGGCCCGTCGTTCGGGCGAACTCGGTGACCTGCAGCCCGACGCCAAGAGCCAGGTGACGGTGCGCTATGTCGACGGCAAGGCCGTCGGCGCCACCAAGGTCGTGGTCTCCACGCAGCATCGTGAGACGACGGCGAAGGGCAAGAAGTACAATTCCGCCATGATCCGCGAGATGATCGCCGGTCACGTCGAGAAGTCGCTGCCCAAGGGCTGGATGCCCAAGAAGGCCTCGGACTTCTTCGTCAACCCGACCGGCAACTTCGTCGTCGGCGGTCCCGACGGCGACTGCGGCCTCACCGGCCGCAAGATCATCGTCGACACCTACGGCGGCTACGCGCCGCACGGCGGCGGCGCCTTCTCGGGCAAGGACCCCACCAAGGTCGACCGTTCGGCCGCCTATGCCGCGCGCTACCTCGCCAAGAACGTCGTGGCCGCCGGTCTCGCCGACCGCTGCCTGATCCAGGTCGCCTACGCGATCGGCGTCGCCGATCCGATGTCGCTCTATGTCAACACCGAGGGCACCGGCAAGGTCGACGAGCGCAAGCTCGAGAAGGTCCTGTCGGAACTCTTCCCGCTGCGCCCGACCAACATCCGTCGCTCGCTGCAGCTCAACAAGCCGATCTACCAGCGCACCGCGGCCTACGGCCATTTCGGCCGCAAGCCCGAGAAGGACGGCGGCTTCTCTTGGGAGCGCACCGACCTGGTGGCCGAGTTGAAGCGCGCCTTCGGCGCCCGCTAGGCCTTACGATTGTCGCGAACGAAGGGCGCGCAACGCGAGTTGCGCGCCTCTTGCTTTAGGAAATGCCCCCAGATCATTGAATTCAGGGGCATTTCTGATACCCTTGAGTATGGCTCCCCTCGAGAACGGAGGCGTCCAGCGGCAGTCCGTGTGGGACGATGGCGGCCGCTCCCGCGTCGATTCCCTGATGAGGGCCCTGCTCTACATCGCTCAGCAGGTGGGGCGGCCCGTCAGCGAAGCCGATGTCCGTCGCCTGACGGCCGTGCCGGCGGCCGGGCTCGACGAGATGTCCTTCCTGACCGCAGGAGCGAGGCTCGGCCTCGAGAGCGAGGCGATCGACCTCGCATCGCGTCCGCTCGACGAACTGCCACTGCCGTTCGCGCTCCTCGCGGCCGACGGTCGAGTCCATGTCGTGGTCTCGGGTCGCGCCGATGCCTGGACCATCCTCGATGTCGTTGTCGGACGGGTCTGGCAGGTCGCCGCGCGCGACGTCGGCAGCCTCGGCTCGCGCGCCCTGTTGCTGCGCCAGCCGTTGGCTCCGCATTCGTCCGATCAATGGTATGTGCCGCTCTGGGCACGAGTCCGGCCCGTCGTCTTCAAGCTCGCCGCGGCGTCGTTCGCCATCAACCTGCTGGCACTCCTGACCCCGCTCTTCATGATGGTGGTGGTGAACCTGGTGATCGGGCACCAGCCGCCGGCCGGTCTGTCCTCGGTGATGCTGATGCTCTGCGCGGGCATGCTCCTCGCCTATGCCGCAGATTTCGGGCTGCGCGTCGCGCGCGGCTGGCTGTCGGCCAGGACCGGGGCGCGGCTCGATGCGCTGATGAGCGCGGAAGTGCTGCATCACCTCATGGCCTTGCCCTACCGGCATTTCGAGCGCACGCCATCGGGCGTCATCGCCGAGCGGCTTCGCCAGCTCGACGTGCTGCGCGGTTTCTTCACCGGACAATTGCCCGTTCTGGCCATCGACCTGCTGTTCGTCGTGCTCTTTCTGATCGCTACTTTCGCAATCAGCACGACGCTGGGCCTGATCACCGCACTCGCCATTCCCGTACTGGTCGGCGTATCGCTCGCCAGCCATCGTGCGCAGCGGCGCCTGGCCGACGAGAACTTCCAGGCCCTGGCCGCCAAGAGTTCGACGCTCACTGAAACGGTGGCCAACGCCGCCACCATCAAGGCGCTCGGGCTCGAGGGTGAGATCGAGAAGCGCTGGCAGGCGCGCGTCGAGCAATCGGCGCGCAGCAGCCTGCGGGCCAACAACCTTGCGAACCTCTCGGCGAGCGCTTCGGGCACGTTGCAGCTCGTGGCGTCGCTCGTCATCGTGATGATCGGTGTTACCGAGATCGTGGATCATCGCCTGACGATCGGCGCTCTCGTCGCCGCCAACATGCTGGCGGCGCGGGCCTTGCAGCCGATGCGCCAGCTCGCCGGGGCGTGGCACCAGCTCCAGGCGGTGAGCGCCGCCTTCAAGCGGATCGACGAGCTGATGCGCGAGACGCCCGAGGCGGCGCCGGGCGAGTTTGCGCCGATGCCGGCCCTGTCTGGCGAGATCACGCTCGAACGCGTGACTTACCGTGCCCACGAGCGCGGCGCGCCGATCCTGCGCGAAGCCGATCTGACGGTAGCGGCGGGCGAGATCGTCGGTATCGTGGGGCCCTCGGGTTCGGGCAAGACCACCATTGCCAATCTGGTGCAGGGGCTGGTCAGTCCGGCCGACGGCCGCGTCCTGGTCGATGGCACCGACATCGCGCATGTCTCGCCGGCGCAGCTGCGGGCACAGATCGGCGCCGTGCCGCAGGACGTCCAGCTCTTCACCGGGACGGTACGCGAGAACATCGCCATGGGCGTCGCGGACAAGGATCCCGGCCGGGTCGTGGCCGTCGCCAAGTTCGTCGGTGCCCACGACTTCATCCAGCGCCTGCCGCAGGGCTACAACACCGTGCTGGGCGAACGCGGGCAGGGCCTGTCGACGGGGCAGCGCCAGCTCCTCTGCATTGCCCGGGCACTGATCCGCAATCCGCGCATCCTCATCCTCGACGAGGCGACCAGCGCGCTCGATCCCGCCACCGAGGAGCAACTGCTGCGTCAGCTCAAGGCCAATACCCGAGGGCGGACCGTGATCATGATCACCCATCGCCTGGCGCCGCTCGCGATCGCCGACCGCGTGGCGCTGGTGATGGATGGCAGGATCGAGCGCATCGGCCCGCCCACCGAAGTCATGGCCTATGCCCGCATCCGTATGGCCGAAGCCAGTCGCGGCGTTGCACGCCCAATGGCTGGCTGAGGCTCAGACGAAATCTACGAAGTCGGGATCTTCGAGGCGCGCCAGGCGCTCCGACGCGAGGCGTGCGCAATCTATGAGAAGCGCCTTGCGGCGCGCCGCCGCGACCGGTCGGCGCGGCGGATGGCGAAGGATTTCGCCGCCATAGGCATCCGCGACGATCAGGCCGACATCCTCGGCAATCAGCGACTGCGGGAAATCGACCGGGACGGCGAAGTAGAGCAGGTCGCACCAGTCGAGATAGTCGGGCCATTTCTGATCGACCCGCCAATCCTCGATCGACGATTTCACCTCGACGATGGTGAGTTCGCCGCTTGCCGTGATCGCCATGATGTCGGCGCGCCGTCCGTCGGGCAGCGGCAGCTCGCGCAGAACGGACCGGCCCGACTGGCGCATCAGTCGGCAGGCGCCACGGCAGACCGCGAGTGTGATGTCGGGGCGTGTCTGGCGCGCAGTGTTCTGCGGCGTCTCCACCGTCGTTCGCGTCAGCGCCGCACCGGCACGAGGCGCGGCGGGCCCTCGTCGCGTGGCAGCTCGAAGGTTGGCTTGAAGGCCTGGGCCAAGGCCTCGCCGCGCTTGCGGTCGCGATCGGAGACCTTGTTGCCCACCTTCTCCCGGACGGCACGGGCTTCCGGATGCCCACCGCGCTCGGCGAGGAACAGCCACTTGAAGGCTTCGACCGGATCGGTGACCCCGGCGCTGCCGGTCAACAGCATGACGCCCAGCGCCTGCTGCGCCCCGGTCAATCCTTGCTGGGCGGCGCGCGAGTACCAGAGCTGGGCCTGTACCGGGTCACGGGGGACGCCAGAGCCGGCGAGATAGGCGTTGGCGAGCTTGAACTGGGCCGACGGCACGCCGGCATTGGCGGCGACCTGGTACCAGCTGATCGCCGATTGCAGGATCTTCTCGTTG
>JAGNNA010000185.1 GCA_017990895.1 Reyranella sp. | reverse complement strand
GAAGGTCCTCCGGCTTCTCGTAGCCAGCCAAAAGCTCGTCAAGATGTTCTGGCTTGATGGGCATCGCGTGATCGCCTTCCTAAGGTTAACCACGGGCCAATCGCACACAATATTCCTGACACTCCCCGGATCGGCTGGTTGCCCGGTCCGCTGCCGCAAGTCGCCTGCATCCTGCACGCCGGAAACGCCACACTGCCCCCAAGACCGGCCAGACTCCGTCGAGCCTGTACTTCCGGCATTGCGTCGGCAGCGAACTGCTCCCCAACAGCGTGCCGACGTTCGACACATATCGCGCTGTAAATTTCCCTGCAATCAGAGAGTGCATGCCGCAGTCAGGTTTCGCACATAAGGAAAGCGCATCCTGATGTGCACGGATGCACATTGACACGAATCCGCACGCGATCACGCTCGCATGGCGCGTGCGGGGAGAGGCTCATGACGACCACCGTCTATTTCGCCACCAACAGGATCGCCAACCATCCGGTGGACCGGCCGGAGAACTACACGTTCTTCATGACCGCGCCCGACAATCCGCTGCAGGTTACCTACGGCACCGCCTTCGTCGACAGCGCCGGCCTCACGGCCGACACGGTAGGCGCCATCCGCTCGCTGCAAGATCTGCAGAAGGGAGGCTTCAGCCAGGCGGCGTTCGACGACCTGGCCGAGGGCGGGCGCAACATCCTCGTTTTCATCCACGGCTTCGCCAACAGCTTCGCCGATGCGCTGACCCGCGCCGCCTTCAACCGCGAATGGCTGGCCCAGTCGGGCGTGAGCGAGGCGGACACCGCCGTCGTCACCTTCAGCTGGCCCTCGCGCGGCCAGCTGCTGACGTTTCCGTTCCCCACGCTGCCTTATCGCTCCGACCAGCGCATGGCCGGCGGCTCGGGCCTGCCGCTGATGCGCTTCCTCGCCAACCTGCTGCCGATCCTCCAGACAGCGCGCGCGAACGGACGGCGGACCTTCCTGCTGACCCACAGCATGGGCAATCTCGCGCTGCAGGCGGCGGTGCAGGCGTGGTTCGAAAACGGCAACGGCGATGCCGAGATGTTCGACCACATCTTCCTGGCCGCGGCCGACATCGTCGACGATGCCTTCGATCCGCCGGCGACCAACAGCCTGGCGCCGCTCCGCCGGCTCGGCCGCCGCATCACCGTCCTGCACAACCGCCACGACCAGGTGCTCGACAAGTTGAGCGAGACGCTGAACTTCTGCCATCGCCTTGGCCAGGACGGGCCGCGCGGCGGCGGCGACACCATCCTGTTCCCGCCCGCGATCTATCGCGGGATCGATTGCAGCGGCTTCACCGACTACGACACCGGCTTCGCCGGCTCGCACCAGTACTACCGCCGCTCCGCCGGCGTCCGCACCGAGATCGCGGCGCTGATGGAGACGTAGGACTGCAACCCTCATGTCCCTCTCCCCCGATAGGGGGAGAGGTTAGGTGAGGGGGTTACAGGGTGCGCCGCCCCCTCACCCAGCCTCTCCCCCTAGCGGGGGAGAGGAGAAAGAAGACAGCCCACCGTTTCGACACACTCTCTTCCTGCTTTGCCGTCATCATGCGGAGACGCCCACCACGAGACAGGAGTCGTCCCATGACCGCGCCGCGCCCGTCCCGCACCCATATCGGCAACCACAAGCTCCGACCCGAGACCCTGATGCTGTCCTACGGCTACGACCCTGCGCTGTCGGAGGGCGCGGTGAAGCCGCCGGTTTTCCTGACCTCGACCTTCGTGTTCGGCTCGGCCGAGGAGGGCCGCGACTTCTTCGACTATGTCGCCGGCCGCAAGACGCCGCCCGCCGGCAGCGCCGCCGGCCTCGTCTATTCGCGCTTCAACCATCCCAACAGCGAGATCGTCGAGGACCGGCTCGCGGTCTACGAGGGCGCCGAGACCTGCGCCCTCTTCTCCTCCGGCATGTCGGCGATCTCCACCACCCTGCTCGCCTTCACGCGGCCGGGCGACGTGGTGCTGCACTCGCAGCCGCTCTATGGCGGCACCGAGACGCTGCTCGCCAAGACCCTGTCGGGCTTCGGCATCTCGGCCGTCGGCTTCGTCGACGGCGTGAACCGGGAAACGATCCGCGACGCCATCGCCGAGGCGCGCAAGAAGACGATGGGCAAGGGCCGCATCTCCGTCATCATGATCGAGACGCCGGCCAACCCGACCAACACGCTGGTCGACATCGCCCTGCTGCGCCGCCTGGCCGAGGAGATCGCGCGCTGGCAGAACGGCGTCGCGCCCGTGCTGGTCTGCGACAACACCCTGCTGGGACCGGTCTTCCAGCGCCCGCTCGACCACGGCGCCGACGTCTCGGTCTATTCGCTCACCAAGTATGTCGGCGGCCATTCCGACCTGATCGCCGGCGCGGCGATGGGCAAGCAGTCGGTCATGGGCCCGATCCGCGCCCTGCGCGGCAGCCTCGGCACCCAGCTCGACCCGCATTCCTGCTGGATGCTGGGCCGCTCGCTGGAAACCCTGGGGCTGCGGATGGAGCGCGCCAACGCCAATGCCTGCATCGTCGCCGAATGGCTGGCCGCCCATCCCAAGGTGGCGAAGCTGCACTATCTCGGCCTGCTCGCGGAGAGCTCGGCCGAGAAGGCGCTCTACGACCGCCAGTGCACCGGCGCCGGCTCGACCTTCTCCTTCGACATCAAGGGCGGCGAGAAGGAAGCCTTCGCCTTCCTGAACGCGCTCAAGATCTTCAAGCTCGCGGTGAGCCTCGGCGGCACGGAATCACTGGCCAGCCACCCCGCCGTCATGACCCACTCGGGAGTTCCACTCGAAGTGCGCGACCGCATCGGCGTGCTCGACACGACGATCCGCCTGTCGGTGGGGATCGAGCATTCGGACGATCTGATCGCGGATCTGACGCAGGCTTTGGCGGCGACGGGAACATGACACATCACGTGCCGGCAAAAATAGCAAACGCCCCGATTTCCTATGACTGCGCCCGCACAGGGCCAGACGTTTCCCGCAAGTTCACGGTCTCGGGCACATATCTAATGTAGTTGAAAATAGAGGAACCCGCCGAAGCCGAATACCGTCAGCCCCACGCCAAGACATTTGAAGAAGCCGATGCCAAGCAACCACTGATGGTGGAAGGCCCCATCCGGTTCCAGTTCGACCTGCATGCAGATGAACAGCAGGAGCAGACCATAGAATCCGACGCCGAAGTAGCCGAACAGCGTGATGAATGCATAGGCAAACACAGCGGCAATCAGCCAGCCGATAACAACTATGACATGGACAATGAACATTCCAGACATTGGCGACTGCTCTGGCTGAAGCCGACGTTCTTGTAGGGACCGCGTGACTTCGGCGACGAGGCGGCCTTCGCGTAGGCGCGATGGCCGTGCGTCGTCATCTGAACGCGATGGCGGAGACGGCCGCGCAGATCGTTCATGGACCCCAGAGCGTACTCTGAGTCGTGACCGCCGATCAGGTACGAGAGGATCATCCTCGAGTCACGTAGTTCAAACTGATGCAGTGTTCAGTCTTGCAATAGAGCGGGATGCACCATAGGTTACATGTAATCATTTTAGGAGACGAACGTGCCGACAGCAAGAGGTGCCAAGCCTTCGCGTGTGAAGGTACAGGAGCACCGCGACCGATTGCGGGCGCTCGGCTTGCGGCCGATCCAGATCTGGGTGCCGGACGTGCGCGCGGCGTCGTTCCGGAAGGAGGCACACCGGCAATCCCTCGCCGTCTCGCGGAGCGCTTACGCGCGCGAGGATCAGGCGTTCATCGACGCAGTTTCAGACTGGCAGGACGAGTGAAGCGCGGCGAAGTCTGGACCGTCTCGGGCGGCAAAGATTATGCGGGCAAGCCTCGACCGGTGGTCATCGTGCAGGACCACACCTTCGATGCCACCGATTCCATTACGGTTTGTGCCTTCACGACCGACCCCACCGAGGCACCTTTGTTCCGGCTGGTCGTGGAGCCAAACGAGCGCAACGGTCTGCGCTCCCCGTCCCGGCTGATGGTGGACAAGATTTCCACGGTTCCCAGGTCGAAGGTCGGCGAGAAGATCGGGCGCCTCGACGACGAGGATGTGGTTCGGCTCAACCAGGCGGCGATGGTCTTTCTAGGGCTCGCCGTATCGCCGCGGCACAGTCGGGCGAAGGAGTAGGCCTCCCCTCACCGCTGCACCGCCCCCTCCCGCGTCTTCCACAGCGACCAGGCGATGCCGGTGGCGATCAGGCCGAAGGTAACGGCGAGGCTGGCGACCGGCGGGAACTTCGCGTCGCCCAGGAGGAAGTCCGAGACGAAGATCTTGGAGCCGATGAAGACCAGCACCGCCGCGAGCGCGTGCTTCAGGTAGTGGAAGCGGTCGATCATGGCCGAGAGCGCGAAGTAGAGGGCGCGCAGGCCCAGCACCGCCATGATGTTCGAGGTGTAGACCACGAACGTGTCGGTGGTGATGGCGAAGATCGCCGGCACGGAGTCCACGGCAAACACCAGGTCCGCGAGGTTGATCACCACCAGGGCGAGGAACAGCGGCGTCGCCGCCAGCGCCATGCGGCCGGTGCGCTCGTCGGCCCGGAAGACGAAGAAGCGGTCGCCGTGCAGCTCCTTGGTCACCCGCATGCGCTTCGAGATCCAGCGGATGGCCGCGTTGTTCGCGAGGTCGGGCTCGGAGTCGGTCGTGAAGAACATCTTCACGCCGGTCACGATCAGGAAGGCCGCGAACAGGTAGAGCACCCAGTAGGCCTCGCTCACCAGCGCCGCGCCGGCCGCGATCATCAGGCCGCGCAGCACGATGACGCCGATGATGCCCCACAGTAGCGCGCGGTACTGGTACTTCGCCGGGATGGCGAAGAAGGTGAAGATCAGGCTGATGACGAAGATATTGTCGATCGACAGCGCCTTCTCGATGAAGAAGCCGGTGAAGTACTGCATGCCGAGATCGGCGCCCTTCTCGACCCAGACCCAGGCGCCGAAGGCCAGCGCGATCGAGATGTAGAAGGCCGAGAGCTTCAGCGATTCGGCGATGCCCATCACCCGGTCCTCCTTGTGCAGGAGGCCGAGGTCGAAGGCGGTCAGCGCCGCCACCAGGGAGACGAAGGCGAGCCAGAACCAGACCGGCGTGCCAAGGAAGGGCTGGACCAGAAACTCGGTCATGCCAGGGTCCGATGGGTGGGGCGGCGCATGTTCGTTCGTCCTTTGCGGCTGAGACGGCCCAAGATGGGCGACGACGCGCGATTGCAGAAATAGATTTGATGTGCCGGAGTTGATAGTCTCAAACTATCACTTTTCGGGAGCCCGCCATGACAACCCTGCGCCAGCTCTCCTATCTCGTGGCCCTCGCCGACAGCCGCAGCTTCCGGCGGGCGGCGGACGCCGTGCACGTCGCGCAGCCCACGCTGAGCCAGCAGTTGCGGGCGCTCGAGGCGCGGCTGGGCGTCACCCTGGTCGAGCGCAACGAGAGCCCGGTCCAGCTCACGCCGATCGGGCGGGACCTGGTGACGCGCGCGCGCCGCATCCTGCTCGACGTCAAGGATGCCGAGGACATGGTGCGGCGCTCGCGTGCCGGCATTGCCGGCACCATCCGCTTCGGCGTCACGCCGACGCTCGGCCCCTATCTGATGCCGCGGATCGTGGCCTCGCTGCACCGGCGCTTCCCCGACCTGCGGCTCTACATCCGCGAAGGCATCCCCGACGAGCAGGCGCGCGAGCTGGCGCGCGGCGAGCTCGACATGGTGCTGTCGCCCCTGCCCGTCTCCGGCAGCGACCTGCACATCGAGCCGCTGTTCCGCGAGCCGCTGCACATCGTCTGCCCGCCCGAGCATCCGCTCGGCCGGGCGGCGAAGGTGCGCCGCGGCGACCTGGCGGGGATCGGCTTCCTCAGCCTCGACCGCCGCCACCATGCCCACCGCCAGGCGCGCGAGATCTGCGACGACCTCAAGGCGACGCTGCTCGAGGATTACGAGGGAACCAGTCTCGACAGCCTGCGCCAGATGTGCGGGTCGGGCCTGGGTTTCGCCATCCTGCCGGAACTCTATCTGCGCTCGGAAGTGGGCGGCAGCGACATGGTCACGCGCCTCCCCATGGCCGGCTGGACCGCCAGCCGCTCCCTCGCCGCGGTGTGGCGCGACGGCTCGGCCTACGCCGACAGCTACGCCACCATCGCCGAAACGATCGCGGCGGAAGCGCGGACCATTCTCGCGGGACCGGCGCTTTAACCCACCGTCGTCCCGACCGGAGCGAAGCGACGGGGTGCTTCGCCCTACACGCCCTCGTTCGGGATCTGCAGGACGATGCCGCAATGCTTGCAGTGCACCGCGTCGATGTCGTGCACCAGCAGGGCGCAGGACGGGCACTCGAAGCGGACCTTGTTGGGGCGGAAGATGGCCTGCAGCAGGCGCAGGAACAGGCTGACGCCGACGATCATGATGATTACGGCGAGCAGCCGGCCGCCGGGGCCGGTCAGGGTAATGTCGCCGAAGCCCGTGGTCGTGAGCGTCGTGATGGTGAAGTAGAGCGCGTCGATATAGGTGGCGATGTGCGGGTTGATGTTGT
Organism: Reyranella sp.; assembly: GCA_017990895.1. GTDB lineage: Bacteria > Pseudomonadota > Alphaproteobacteria > Reyranellales > Reyranellaceae > Reyranella. The sequence goes on along the minus strand of JAGNNA010000185.1, from coordinate 3,341 downwards.
GCTGGGTGACGTAGACCACCGACGTCACGATGAAGATGAAGACGCCGAGATTGACCGTGCGCTGGATGATGTCCTCGTTGCGCCGGAACCAGTCGGAATCGCGCCGCAGGTCGCGCAGCAGGTGGTAGGAGCGCAGCAGCCGCAGCGCCCGCGCGATGCGCAGGAAGGCCAGGTTCTCGAGGAAGACCGGCAGCAGCAGCGACAGGATCACGATCAGGTCGGCCGCCGAGGAGAAGCTGAACAGGTGGCGCAGCGGTCGGCGCTGCACCCACAGCCGCACCAGGAACTCCATCGACAGCAGGATGCCGAGGGCGAGGTCGAGGGCGATCATCCACGGCTGGTGGCCGCCGAAGGGCGCGACGAGGAACACGGCGATGGTGGCGATGTCGAAGCCGACCAGCCCGTAACGGAACCGCCGCGCCTCCGGACCGTCGCCGAAATAGAGATCCTGGAACTTTTCGCGCAGTGCCGTCGTTGCCATGCCTCCAGATACCACGGCCCCGGGTTTGGGGCACCGGGAGAGCCCGTTCGTCATGTCCCCATCACAGCCGCAGGCCCGTCGTCATCCAAGCGACCGCCAGACGTGCCATCGTGGGTCCGTGCCGGACAGCGAATGCAAGGACGCAGAGCCCGCCGATGCGATGGGCCTGTTCTGGCGGCGCGAGAAGGCGACGCGGGCCGGGCTGATCGTCGACGCGAAGGACTATTTCGAGGTCGGCCGCAAGGCGATGCTGAAGGCCCGGAAGCGCATCATGCTGATCGGCTGGGACTTCGACGCCCGCATCGAGCTCTCCGACGAGCGGCTGCCGGGCGAGCCGCGCACCCTGGGCGAGTTCGTGCTGTGGCTTGTGAAGCGCAATCCCGAGCTGGAGGTCTTCCTGCTGCGCTGGAACATCGGCGCGGTGAAGACGCTGGTCCGTGGCACCACGATCTTCACCCTGATGCGCTGGATGGCCCACCGGCGCATCCACACCCGACTCGACGGGGCGGCGAGCCTTGGCGCCTCGCACCATCACAAGATCGTCGTGATCGACGACTGCGTGGCCTTCTGCGGCGGCATCGACATGACCAGCAACCGCTGGGACACGCCGGAGCATCGCGACGAGGACCCGCGCCGCGTCGGGCCCGACGGCAGCCCCTACGCGCCGTGGCACGACGCGACCACCATCCTGGAAGGCCCGGTGGCGGCGGCGCTGGGCGAGCTGGCGCGGCATCGCTGGCGGATGGCCGGCGGCGCCGAACTGCCGCCGGTGACGGGCGGCGGCGGCTGCTGGCCCGACGGGCTCGGCGTGCAGTTCCGCGACATAGAAGTCGCGATCTGCCGCTCGCGTCCCGAGGGCGACAGCGAAGAAGCCGTGCACGAGATCGAGGCGACCTATCTCGCGCTGATCACCCGCGCCCGCCGCTACATCTATGCCGAGAGCCAGTATTTTGCGTCGCGCCGCATCGCCGAGGCGATCGCGCACCGGCTGGAGGAGCCGGACGGGCCGGAGATCGTCCTGATCAATCCGTTCAAGTCGCAGGGCTGGCTGGAGCCGGTCGCCATGGACACGGCACGGGCGCGGCTCTGCGGGGCGCTGAGCCATCTCGGCCACCACCGGCGCCTGCGAATCTATCATCCCTATACCGAGCAGGGCGAGCCGATCTACGTGCATGCCAAGATGATGATCGTCGACGACGAGGTGCTGCATGTCGGCTCGTCGAACATGAACAATCGCTCGATGCGCCTCGACACCGAATGCGACGTCACGATCGATGCCGCCCATCCCGGCAACGAGGGCGCGGCGGACGAGATCCGCGCGCTGCGCGACAGCCTGCTCGCCGAGCATCTCGGCGTTCCCGCCGAACAGGTCGCCGCCGCGATCGAGACCAGGGGCTCGCTGATCGAGGCCGTTGAGGCGCTGCGCGGCGACGGCCGCTCACTGCGCCCCTACAAGATTCCCGACCTCGAGGAGGTCGAGAAGTGGCTGGCCGACAACCAGGTCCTCGACCCCGAAGGTCCCGAGGACGTGTTCGAGGCCATGAGCAACGGCGGCCTACTGCGCGGCCTGCGCGGTCGCCTCCGCGAGCGCGCCCGCCACCTCTTTCACCGCTAGCTCTTCGGCCGGGCGACAATCAGGCGCGGACCGCCCAGGCGGAAGATCAGGAACCCCACGATCAGGAGGTTCACGACATTGAAGACGACGCCCGAGGTGAAGGCCGGGGCGTAATAGCCGAAATGGTCGTAGAGCAGCCCCGCCCACCAGCTTCCCACCGCCATGCCGCTCATGGCGGTAAACAGGGTGAGCGGAATGCGCCAGGAGGCTTCCGACGACGGGTAGAGGTCGCGGATGGTCACGGCATAGGAGGGGATGATGCCCGCGAACCCGAGGCCGAAGGCCGCCGAGATGGCGAACAGGCCGGCTTCTCCTTGCGTGAAAGAGAAGGCCGCGATGGTGACCGCCTGGAAGACCGAGCCGGCCATGACGGTGCGCAGGCCGCCGATCCGGTCGGCCAGCGCTCCCCAGGCCTGGCGGGCGAGAAAGGCGGCGGCCAGCATGATTGACAGCATGGTGGCGCTGCGCGTCGGCGTGATGCCCATGTCGCTGCAGAAGGCGACGAGATGCGCCTGCGGGATCGCCATCGGCATGCAGCAGCAGAAGCCGGCGATGCAGATCAGCAGCTGCGCCAGGTTGGGATGCAGCCCGGCGACGAGGCGCCTGCCCTGCGGTGTCGTCGCCGTTGCAGCGGGCGCCGATGCCACGACCGGCGGCAGCGGCGCGGGCTTCAGGAAGAACGTCGCCGGCAGGATCAGCGCCAGCACCACGCCGGCATAGGCCAGCATCACCGCCTGCCAGCCCCATGAACTGATCCCGGCCTCGAAGATGGTCGGCCACAGGACGCCGGCGACGTATTGACCGGACGATATGAGAGCGATCGCGGTGCCGCGGCGGCGGTCGAACCAGCGGCTCACATAGATCAGCAGCGGCGGATAGACCCCGCCATTGCCCAGCAAGCCCAGCATCAGCCCGTGGCCGACATAGAGCGCCCACAGCGAGCCGTGTGACGAGAGCGCTAGGCCGCCCGCGATCATGCAGGCGCCGATGGCGACCGTGGCGCGCACGCCGATCCGGTCAGCCAGCCAGCCCATCAGGATTCCGCCCGCACCCGTTCCGACCCAGGCGAGCGAGCCGGCCAGCACCAGCACCGACCGTTCGGTGCCCAGCGCCTCCTGCATCGGCTTCAGGCCCACGACGATCAGCAGCGGCGAGCCGAAGGAGATGGAGAGGATTGCCAGCGTCAGCCATGCCGCCCGCCACGAGCGCGGCCCCTCGATGCTGGTCATGTCGTCTCCCCTCGGC
>JAGNNA010000184.1 GCA_017990895.1 Reyranella sp. | reverse complement strand
CCGGCCGGCAGCCCGCCGACATCGTCGGGCAGGTCGTCCTCGTCGCCGTCGTCGCTTTCCTTGGTGAAGGCCTTGCTCATTTCGATCCTTAATCTATCAAGTCGGGGCCGATGACCACCAGTCTCTCACCCCGCATGCAGCGCGCTTCCGGCGAAAGCCGGGTCACCTTCGACCTGCGGAGCGGCAAGACACGCCTGGGCGATCTCTATCAACGCGACCCCTGCCGGGTTTTGTTCCCGAAGTCCGAGCCGGGCGAACCGCCGCAGGCCGTGATGATCACGACGTCGGGCGGTGTCACGGGTGGGGATGCTCTCAGGATGTCGGTCGAAATCGGCCCTGACGCCGAAGCGGTGGCGACCACGCAGGCGGCCGAGAAGATTTACCGCGCCTCGAAGGGGAGCGATCCCTGCACGATCGACGTGGATGTCCGTGTGGCGGAGGGCGCGACGCTCGACTGGTTGCCGCAGGAGACCATCGTCTTCGAGGGCGCCCGTCTGAAGCGGCGCACAGTGGCCGAGGTGATCGAGGGCGGATCTCTGCTGGCCTGCGAGATGGTCGTGCTGGGGCGTGCCGCTTCGGGCGAACGCTTCACCTCGGGCCTGCTGCTGGACGCCTGGTCGGTGCGCCGTCCCGGTCGCCTGGTCTGGACCGATACGCTGCGCGTCGAGGGCGAGACGCCCGACGGCGCCGGTTTCGGCACGGCCAATGCCCTGGCCACGGTGATCGGCGTGTGGGATGCGCCGCAGCCGCACTTCGAGAAGGCCCGTGCGCTTCTCGAAGCTGCAGAGGACGTGCGGGCGGGCGTCACCGTGGTGAACGGCATATTGGTGGCGCGTCTGCTGGGCGAAGCGACGGCCGTGCGCCATGCGACCATCCGGTTTCTGACCGAGTTTCGGGGACGCAGGCTGCCGCGCGTTTGGCATGTTTGATGCAAACTCGCTCGCGCTATAGTCGGGGCCAACCGGCAGGGGGAAACGGTCGATGAATCTGACGCCGCGCGAGAAGGACAAGCTTCTGGTGGCCATGGCCGCCATCGTGGCGCGCCGGCGCCTGGAGCGCGGCGTGAAGCTCAACTACCCCGAGGCCGTGGCGCTGATCACCGACTTCGTCGTGGAGGGTGCGCGCGATGGCCGCCCGGTCGCCGACCTGATGCGTGATGGCGCGCACGTGATCTCGCGGGCGCAGGTGATGGACGGCATCGCCGACATGCTGGCCGAGATCCAGATCGAGGCGACCTTCCCCGACGGCACCAAGCTCGTTACTGTTCACGCGCCCATTCGCTGAGGAGAGACGCCATGATTCCAGGTGAGATCCTCCCGGCCGACGGTGAACTCGAGCTGAACAAGGGCCGCAACCCGATCACCATCGAGGTCGCCAATACCGGCGACCGGCCGATCCAGGTCGGCAGTCACTATCATTTCTTCGAGACCAACGACGCGCTGAAGTTCGATCGCAAACGGGCCAAGGGCATGCGGCTCGACATCGCCGCCGGCACCGCCGTGCGCTTCGAGCCCGGGCAGTCGCGCACCGTGCGACTCACCCCTTACATGGGGGGCCGGGAGAGCCACGGCTTCCAGGGCAAGGTGGGCGGCAAGCTGGGACCGGTCGCCAAGGTCGGTCCATCCAACGAAGGGCCGACGCGCATCTCGCGCTCGGCCTATGTCCACATGTTCGGGCCAACGGTGGGCGACAAGGTGCGGCTGGCCGACACCGAGCTGTTCATCGAGGTCGAGAAGGACCACACGATCTACGGTGAAGAGGTGAAGTTCGGCGGCGGCAAGGTGATCCGCGACGGCATGGGCCAGAGCCAGAAGACGCGCGCGCAGGGCGCCGTCGACACGGTGATCACCAATGCCCTGATCGTCGACCACTGGGGCATCGTGAAGGCCGATATCGGCCTCAAGGGCGGCGTGATCGTCGCCATCGGCAAGGCCGGCAATCCCGACGTCCAGCCCGGCGTCGACATCGTTATCGGCCCGGGCACCGAGGCGATCGCGGCCGAGGGCAAGATCATCACGGCGGGCGGCATCGACTGCCACATCCACTTCATCTGCCCGCAGCAGATCGACGACGCGCTCTACAGCGGCGTCACGACGATGATGGGTGGCGGCACCGGCCCGGCTCACGGCACGCTCGCCACGACCGTGACACCGGGCCCCTGGCACATGGGCCGCATGCTGCAGGCGGCCGAGGGCCTGCCGATGAATCTCGGCTTCTTCGGCAAGGGCAATACCAGCAAGCCCGCCGGCATCAAGGAGCAGATCGAGGCGGGCGCCTGCGGTCTCAAGCTGCACGAGGACTGGGGTACGACGCCGGCCGCCATCGACAATTGCCTCGCCGTGGCCGACCGCTACGACGTGCAGGTGGCGATCCATACCGATACCTTGAACGAATCGGGCTTCGTCGAGACGACGCGCGCCGCCTTCAAGGGCCGCACCATCGCGACCTTCCACACGGAAGGCGCGGGCGGCGGCCACGCGCCGGACATCATCCGGCTGGCCGGCGAGAAGAACGTCCTGCCCAGCTCGACCAACCCGACCATGCCCTACACGGTAAACACCGTGGACGAGCATCTAGACATGCTGATGGTCTGCCATCATCTCGATGCCGCCATCCCCGAGGACGTGGCCTTCGCCGAAAGCCGCATCCGCAAGGAGACGATCGCGGCCGAGGACATCCTCCACGACATGGGCGCCTTCTCCATGATGTCGTCCGACAGCCAGGCGATGGGCCGCGTCGGCGAGGTCGTGATCCGCACCTGGCAGACTGCCGACAAGATGAAGAAGCAGCGCGGGCGGCTGAAGGAAGAGACTGGCGACAACGACAATTTTCGCGTGAAGCGCTACGTCGCCAAGTACACGATCAACCCCGCCATCACGCACGGCATCGCCAGGCATGTTGGCTCGGTCGAGGTCGGCAAGCGCGCCGATCTCGTCATGTGGTCGCCGGCCTTCTTCGGCGCCAAGCCCGACATGGTGCTGATCGGAGGCTCGATCATTGCGGCCCCCATGGGCGATCCCAACGCCTCGATTCCGACGCCGCAGCCGGTCCACTACCGGCCGATGTTCGGCGCCTTCGGCCGCAGCCTGGTGACCAGTCCGGTGCTGTTTGTCTCGCAGGCGGCGATCACCAAGGGTGTCGCGAAGAAGTGGGGCCTCACCCGCTCGCTGCTGCCTGTGAAGGGCACGCGCAAGATCGGCAAGAAGAACATGGTGCACAATTCGACCTGCCCCAAGATCGACGTCGATCCCGAGACCTACGAGGTGCGGGCCGACGGCGAGCTCCTGACCTGCGAGCCCGCCACGTCGCTCCCGATGGCGCAACGCTACTTCCTGTTCTGACCATGAAACGCGCCGTCGAGGTCGTGCGCGCCGGCCGCTGGCCGGTGTCCGAGCGCACCGACACTGTCACCCTGCTGTTCGATGACCGTTACCGCCGCCGCCTGCGCATGCTGGGCGACGGCGGGCTCGACTTCCTTCTCGACCTGGTCGAACCGGTGGTGCTGCACACCGGCGACGGGCTAAAGCTGGAAGGGGGCGGCTTCGTCGAGGTGAAGGCCGCCGACGAGGATCTCGTCGAGGTGCGGGGCGGCGATGCCGCTTCTTTCGCGCGGCTCGCCTGGCATCTCGGCAATCGCCACCTGCCGACGCAGATCGACAGCGATCGTATTCTGATCCGCGACGATCACGTCATCGTCGACATGCTGAAGGGCCTCGGCGCCGACGTGCGCAAGGTCCGCGCGCCCTTCGACCCGGAGGGCGGCGCCTACGGCCAGCACAATCACGACACCGGCCATCGCCACGGCGGGCTTCACGCGGAGCGTCATGGCTAGCGATCCTTTGTACCGGCTGCTCGCCTGGCTTTCGCCGGCCTATCCGATCGGCGCCTTCAGCTACAGCCACGGCGTCGAGACGGCGGTGGAGGAGGGCCTGATCCGGGACCGTGCCTCGCTGGTGGCCTGGCTCGACAGTGTCCTGCGACGCGGCACGGGCGCGGTTGATGGAGCGTTGTTCGCGGCCGGCTGGCGGGCTGGCTGCGAGGCCGACTGGTCGGCGTTTGACGTCGTCGCCGAGCGCGCCGCGGCCTGGCGCGGCACTTCGGAGATGGCGCTGGAATCGCGCCAGCAGGGCGGTTCGTTCCTGTCGATCACGCGCACGGCCTGGCCGCATGCGGCTCTCGACGAAGTGCATCGACGCCTCGACGGCGAACTGGCCCTGCCGGTCGCGGTGGCGCTCGCCGCCGCGGTCCACGGTATCGCGCTCGAACAGGCGCTGGCGGGCTATCTCCACGCCTTCACCGCCAACCTGATCTCGGCGGCCTTGCGCGCCGTGCCGCTCGGCCAGACCGATGGCCAGATTGCCTTGGCCGCGCTCGAGGCTTCGGTTAACGATGCGACCCGGGCCGCCATCGCGGTCCATTCCCTGGACGAGGTGGGGACGGCCACGCCGCTCCTCGACTGGTGCTCGCTCCGTCACGAAACTCAGTACACACGGCTTTTCCGCTCATGACCGCCCTGATGGCTCTTCTCCTGACGATCGGCGTCGGCGCCATCGCCGTCATCCATGTGATGTGGGGTCTGGGCAGCCATTGGCCTGAAGCCAGCGAGGAGGCCCTCGCGCGGAGCGTCGTCGGAGACGGGCGCCGCCGCATGCCGCCTTCCTGGCAGTGCTTCCTCGTGGCGCTGGTTCTTGCCGTCATGGCGCTGTGGCCGTGGTACGCGCTGGGCCGTATCGCCGAACCGGCGGTGCTGGCCGGCACCTACATGATCGCCGGCATCTTCGTCGCGCGCGGCATCGCCGGGTTCAGCCATCGCTGGAAGGCTCATTTCACGACCGAGCCGTTTGCCACGCGTAACCGGAAATACTATTCGCCTTACTGCCTCTTGCTGGGCGTGGGATACATCGCCCTGGTGGCCGGAGAACTGGACAAATGAGCCTGCGTGGTCCGCTTAGAGTAGGGGTCGGCGGCCCTGTCGGATCGGGCAAGACGGCGCTCGTCGAACGCCTGTGCAAGCGCATGCGCGATGCCTACGACATCGCGGTCGTCACCAATGACATCTACACCAAGGAAGATGCCGAGTTCCTCACGCGCGCCGGCGCCCTAGCGCCCGAGCGCATCGTCGGCGTCGAGACCGGCGGTTGCCCGCACACCGCGATCCGCGAGGATGCCTCGATCAACCTGGCGGCCGTGTCCGACATCGTGCACAAATGGCCGGATCTGGAGGTCATCTTCGTCGAATCCGGGGGCGACAATCTCGCCGCGACCTTCTCGCCCGAGCTGGCCGATCTCACGATCTACGTGATCGACGTCTCGGCCGGCGAGAAGATCCCGCGCAAGGGAGGGCCCGGCATCACGCGGTCGGACCTGCTGGTGATCAACAAGATCGATCTCGCGCCGCTGGTCGGCGCCAGTCTCGACGTGATGGACCGGGATGCCCGGAAGATGCGCGGCCAACGGCCTTTCCTTTTCTCCAATCTCAAGGAGAATAAGGGCTTGGAAGACATTGCGGCCTTCATCGTGCGGCAAGGTGGCCTGCCGTCGCGTTTGAACCAGATACAGGAGTAGTCGATGACGATTCGGACGATCCGCTTGGCGGCTTTGCTCGTTCTGATGGCAAGCCCGGGGCTGGCCCATCCCGGACACGAGACGTCGGGTTTCGCCCATCCCTTCACCGGGATCGATCACCTGCTGGCGATGGTCGGCGTCGGTGTCTGGGCCTCGCTGCTGGCGGTGAAGCGCCCGGCCGCCGCCTACCTCGTGCCGGCTTCCTTCATCGCGATGATGCTTGTCGGGGCAGCTGCCGGTTTCGCGGGCATTAAATTGCCTCTTGTGGAGGCGGTGATCGTCGCGTCGGTGCTCGTGCTGGGTGCGCTCATCGTCGCCGACGTCCGTCTTCCGTCAGCCCTGGCCATGGCGATCGTGGGCCTCTTTGCGGTTTTCCATGGCTATGCCCACGCACTTGAGGCGCCGACCGGCGGGACGGGCCTCTACATACTGGGCTTCGTTGCCGCGACCGCCTTGCTGCACGCCGCTGGCCTGGGACTCGGCTGGGTTGCGCGCCGCGCCGTCGGCGACCTGGGATTGCGGGCGCTGGGCGGTGCCGTCATGGCCGGTGGCGCGCTGGTCCTGATCGCCAACTAATCCTTATCCCAAGGGCCTCTGGGCGATTTGGCACGACTTTCGCTTTCCTTGATTTTCGGCGGGGAGATTCCGTCGAGAGACAAGGAGAGCGGGATGAAGTTGGGAACACTCATGCGGACGGGCCTCGTCGCCGCCGGCCTTGTGGCCAGCGCGGCGACCAGCGCGTTCGCGCAGGCGGGGGACACGATCAAGGTCGGCATCCTCCATTCGCTGTCGGGCACGATGGCGATCAGCGAGACGACCCTGAAGGACGTCGTGCTGATGATGGTCGAGGAGCAGAACAAGAAGGGCGGCCTGCTGGGCAAGAAGCTGGAGCCCGTCGTGGTCGACCCGGCATCGAACTGGCCGCTGTTCGCCGAGAAGGCGCGCGAGCTGCTGCAGAAGGAAAAGGTCGCCGTGGTGTTCGGCTGCTGGACGTCGGTCAGCCGCAAGTCGGTGCTGCCGGTGTTCGAGGAGCTGAACGGCATCCTGTTCTACCCGGTCCAGTACGAGGGCCAGGAGAGCCAGCGTAACGTGTTCTATACCGGCGCCGCCCCGAACCAGCAGGCGATCCCGGCGGTCGACTATCTGATGAGCAAGGACGGCGGCGACGTGAAGCGCTGGGTCCTCGCCGGTACCGACTACGTCTATCCCCGCACGACCAACAAGATCCTCGAAGCGTACCTGCTCCAGAAGGGCGTTCCGAAGGAAGACATCATGATCAACTACACGCCGTTCGGTCATTCCGACTGGCAGTCGATCGTGGCCGACATCAAGAAGTTCGGGTCGGCCGGCAAGAAGACCGCCGTCGTCTCGACGATCAACGGCGACGCCAACGTCCCGTTCTACAAGGAGCTCGGCAACCAGGGCATCAAGGCCAAGGACATTCCGGTCGTGGCCTTCTCGGTCGGCGAAGAAGAGCTCGCCGGCATCGACACCAAGCCGCTGGTTGGCCATCTGGCGGCCTGGAACTACTTCCAGTCGGTCAAGGACCCGACCAACGCGGAGTTCATCAAGACCTGGCAGGCGTTCACCAAGAATCCGAAGCGCGTGACCAACGATCCGATGGAAGCTTCGGTGATCGGTTTCCGCATGTGGGTCGAGGCGGTCAAGAAGGCCGGCACGACCGACCCCGACAAGGTGATCGACGCGCTGATCGGCATCAAGGTCCCGAACCTGACGGGCGGAATCTCCGAGATGCTGCCGAACCATCACATCACCAAGCCGGTGCTGATCGGCGAGATCGAGGACAACGGTCAGTTCGACGTGGTGTGGAAGACCCCCGGCCTCGTCCCGGGCGCCGCGTGGTCGCCGATCCTCGACGACTCCAAGAACCTGAAGGCCGACTGGACGAAGCCCGTGAATTGCGGAAACTTTGACACCGTCGCCAACAAGTGCATCGGCAAGGCGGCAAAGTAACCGCCACGCAGGTCGCAAACGGACGGGGCGGCTGAAAGGTCGCCCCGTTTCCATCTCCCGGATCAAGTCACAGCCCATGATTTTTCTTCGACCGGCTTCGGTCCTGTTCTCGGTGCTGGCGTCGCTGGCGCTGGCCGGAGCGGCCCTCGCAGCCGACCTCTCCACCCTCGTGGGCAACCTCACGTCGGGCGGCTTGAGCGAGCGCGAGACGGCGATCACCGCGCTGGCAGCCTCCGGCGAGGAGCGGGCCGCGCCCATCCTCGAGGCCCTGGCCGCCGGTCGACTCTACGTCCGCACGTCCGACAAGCTGGCCGTCATCGCCACGGCCGACGGCAACAGGCTGGCGCTGACCGACGCGGTCAGCGGCAGTCCGGCCGGCACGGCCGCCGAAGCCGACCTCGAACGAGTGCGGGTCAACAACCGTCTGCGCGGTACTATCGAGGCCGCCGTCGGTTCGCTCACCCTGATGAGCCCCAACCCCCGGGTCCGACTCAATGCCGCCGAGGCCCTCTTCAAGCGCCGCGACGCGTCGGCCCTGGCCGCCCTCGACCAGGCGCTCGCCGTCGAGAAGGATGCGCGCATCAAGCGCGCCATGAACGAAGCGCGGGCCGCCATCGTCCTCGCGACGCCCGATTCCCCGGTGGCGCAGAAGATCGCCGCCATCGCCGTGGTGCGCGACCGGGCCGACCGCGATGCGCTGGGCGTCCTGAACACCGTCGCCGCCGGCTCCGAGGGCGAGGTCAAGGCAGCCGCCGCGGCCGCCGCGGACTCGATCCAGCAGACGCTGGCTGCGTGGCAGATGGCGCAGAATGTCTGGTACGGCATCTCGCTCGGCTCGGTGCTGCTGCTCGCCGCCATCGGACTCGCCATCACCTTCGGCACCATGGGCGTGATCAACATGGCGCATGGCGAGATGGTCATGCTGGGCGCCTATACGACCTTCGTCGTCCAGGAAGTCATCCGCACCTCCGCACCGCACCTGTTCGACGTCTCGCTCGTCATCGCCCTGCCGCTTGCCTTCCTCGTCTCGGGCGCGATCGGCATCCTGATCGAACGCACCATCATCCGCTTCCTTTACGGCCGGCCGCTCGACACGCTGCTCGCGACCTGGGGCCTGTCGCTCGTGCTGCAGCAGGCGGTGCGCTCGATCTTCGGCTCATCCAACCGCGAGGTCGGGGCGCCGTCCTGGATGTCCGGCACCTTCCAGCTCGGCCAGCTCAACATCACCTACGGCCGGCTCTGGATCGTGGTCTTCGCGCTGGTCGTCTTCGTCGCCCTGATCCTGCTGCTGCGCAAGACGCCGCTCGGCCTCTACATGCGCGCCGTCACGCAGAACCGACCGATGGCCTCGGCCGTCGGCATCCGCACGCCGCGCGTCGATGCGCTGACCTTCGGCCTGGGCTCCGGCATCGCTGGCCTGGCCGGGGTGGCCCTCAGCCAGATCGACAATGTCAGCCCCAACCTCGGCCAGGGCTACATCATCGACTCATTCATGGTCGTGGTGTTCGGCGGCGTCGGAAACCTGTTCGGTACCCTGATCGGCGCGATGACGCTGGGCGTCGTGAACAAGTTCCTGGAACCCTATGCCGGCGCCGTGCTGGGCAAGATCCTGGTCCTGGTCTTCATCATCATGTTCATCCAGCGACGCCCCCGCGGCCTGTTCGCGCTGAAGGGGCGGTCCGTCGAATGATCACGCGCTTTCTCTGGCAGGGCATGGACCGCAACCTGCGCCTCTCGGTCCTGCTGATCCTAGCGGTCGGCATCGCTCTGCCGCTGGCCAACCTGATCCTCGCCGCGACCAACCCGGCGCATGTGCCGTCGTGGGTGCTTCAGCTCTTCGGCAAGTATCTCTGCTACGCGCTGCTCGCGCTGGCGGTCGATCTGGTCTGGGGCTTCTGCGGCATCCTCTCGCTGGGCCACGGCGCCTTCTTCGCGCTCGGCGGCTACTGCATGGGCATGTATCTCATGCGCCAGATCGGCACTCGCGGCGTCTACGGCAATCCCATCCTGCCCGACTTCATGGTGTTCCTGAACTACAAGGAACTTCCCTGGTTCTGGCACGGCTTCGACCATTTCTGGTTCGCCGCCATCATGGTCGTGCTGGTGCCCAGCGTGCTCGCCTTCGCGCTCGGCTGGTTCGCCTTCCGCAGCCGCGTGACCGGCGTCTATCTCTCGATCATCACCCAGGCGATGACCTTCGCGCTGATGCTGGCCTTCTTCCGCAACGACATGGGCCTGGGCGGCAACAACGGCCTGACCGATTTCAAGGACATCCTGGGCTACTCGGTCCAGGCCAGCGAGACGCGCGCCGCGCTCTTCTTTGC
>JAGNNA010000183.1 GCA_017990895.1 Reyranella sp. | reverse complement strand
ACGCAACCCCGGCGGTCTGCCCTTCGCCATCCATGCCTCGCTGAACTCTCTTCCAGATCAGCGAATCAAAACTTCCACAACGTCGCCAGAGGTTTCTTCACAGCCTCTCCAGTGGCGCGCTCCAATGAGTCCGAAGGGCTGGCATTCTCGCGGATATCTTCCGCATTTCGATTCACCCGAGACGCTCCGATTCGTAACGTTTCGATTGGTCGATAGCCTTCCGGCGGAAGCGATCGAGAAACTCCGGGCTGCAGCCGAGTCGATCAGCACTGCCGAGCGTGACTCCTTCTTGGATGCAGGCGCGGGAGCCTGCTGGCTCCAACGGCCCGAGGTCGCTGAAATCGTCGAGACGGCGCTTCTACATTTCGACGGAGAACGCTATCGGCTGATTGCCTGGACGATCATGCCCAATCACGTCCATGTCCTTATCGAACTGCTGAGTCAGCACTCGCTCGGATCTATCGTCAGTTCGTGGAAGCGGTTCTCGGCACGAGCAGCCAATCAGGTGATTGGACGGTCAGGGCCATTCTGGCAGGACGACTACTGGGACACGTACATCCGCGACGAGCGGCATTTCGAGTCCACAGTCGGCTACATCGAAAACAATCCAGTTAAGGCGGGACTCGTCGGCGCTGCAGAGGATTGGCCCTGGAGCCACATACGGCGTCGGTCAACAAGGCAGACATGAGCGCCGCTAAAGTGGTGCGCTCCAATGATCTCGACGATCAGGCCGCGAGGCGGCCGGCGATCTTGTCGAGCGACTCCAGCCCCTCGATCGGGCCCAGGGCGGCGAGGGTGAGTTCGCCGCGTAGCAGGCGGCGGGCGACGCGGCGGACGGCGTCCTGGTCGACGGCCTCGATGCGCGAGACGATCTCAGCATAGGGAATGGTACGGCCGTGGACGATCAGGTGGCGCGCCGCCTGCTCGCAGCGCGCGCCGCTGGACTCGAGCGCCATCAGCGTGCCGGCCTTGATCTGGTTGCGGGCGCGCACGAGTTCCTGCTCGTTCAGCGTATCGGCGACGCCGACGAATTCCTCGCAGACCGCGGGCACCAGCTCGGCCAGATCGTCCTCGCCGGTGCCGGCGTAGATGCCGAACAGGCCGCCATCGGCGTAGGCCGTATTGAAACAGTGGATACCGTAGACCAGTCCCCGCTCCTCGCGGATGCGCTGGAAGAGGCGCGAGGACATGCCACCGCCGAACAGGGTCGAATAGATGGCCAGCGCAAAATAGTCCGGATCGCGGTAGCCGATGCCCTCGCAGCCCAGCACGAGATGCGCCTGTTCGAGTACCCGCTGCTCGCGGCCGTCGCCGCCGACATAGGCCAGCGGGACCGGCTTGTCGGCGTTGGCGGGCGTGCGCGGCACCGAGCCGAAATGCTTCTCGGCGAGATCGACGATCTGGTCGTGCTCGACCCGGCCGGCCGCCGACAGGACCATGTTGCCGGCCGTGTAGTGCCGCGCGAGATAGGCGAAGAGATCGTCGCGGCCGATCGCCTCGACCGTCGTTGCGGTGCCCAGCACCGGCCGGCCAAGCGGCTGGCCGGGCAGCGCGGTTTCCTGGAACTGGTCGAAGATCAGGTCGTCGGGCGTGTCCAGCGCCTGGCCGATCTCCTGGAGGATGACGCCGCGCTCGCGCTGCAGTTCGTCGGGGTCGAACACCGAGTTGCGCAGGATGTCCGAGACCATCTCGATACCGAGCGCCACGTCCTCCTTCAGGACGGAAGCGTGATAGGCAGTGATCTCGCGGCCGGTATAGGCGTTGAGGCTGCCGCCGACATTCTCGATCTCCTCGGCGATGGCACGGGCGCTGCGGGTGCGCGTGCCCTTGAAGGCCATGTGCTCCAGCATGTGGGCCATGCCGTTGAGTTCGGCGGTCTCGTGCCGCGTGCCGCAGCCGACCCAGATGCCGAGCGATGCCGATTCGACCTCGGGCATCGGGTCGACGGCGACCCGCAGGCCGTTCCCCAGCGTCGTAACCTTCACTTCACTCACGTGCGCACCTTGCTTCTGGTTGCGGGCGCGGCGGCCATCTCGCGGCGTTCGTCGATCATGGATTTGAGGACCGTGACGTCGTTCGGCATGCCGTCGGCCCTCTCGGCCCGCTCCAGCAGGTCGGCGAGTCGGGCCGGCAGCCGAGGCCGCGTGCCGGTCGCCTTCTCGACGGCGTCCGGGAACTTGGCGGGATGCGCCGTCGCCAGCACGACCATGGGAATGGCGGGATCGCGGCGATGCTGTTGCGCCAGCGCATAGCCCACCGCGGTGTGCGGGTCGATCGTCTCGCCGAAGCGAGCGAGGCAATCCTTCATGGCCGCGAGCGTCCCGGCATCGTCCAGCCGGCCCGCGTCGAAGAGTTCACGGACGCCGGCCAGCACGTTGCCGCCGACCTTCAGGGTGCCGGTGCTGCGGAACGCCGTCATGGCGTTGGCCAGAGCGACGCCGTCGCGATCGTAGAGGTCGAACAGCAGGCGCTCGAAATTGCTCGAGATCTGGATGTCCATGCTGGGGCTCAAGGTGGGCACGACCTCGGACGTCGTCATCATGCCGCTCTCGAAGAAGCGCGCCAGGATGTCGTTGCTATTGGCGCCGACCACGAAGTGCGAGATCGGCAGGCCCATCTGCTTCGCGGCATAGCCGGCATAGACGTTGCCGAAATTGCCGCTGGGCACGCTGAAAGCCACCGGGCGCTCCGGCGCGCCGAGCTTCAGCGCTGCCCAGAAGTAGTAGACGATCTGCGCCATCACCCGGGCGAAGTTGATCGAGTTGACAGCCGTCAGCGAATGCCTGTCGCGGAACGCCAGATCGTTGAAGCAGGCCTTGGCGAGGTCCTGGCAGTCGTCGAACGTGCCCTGCACCGCGATGTTGTGCACGTTGGGCGCCAGCACCGTCGTCATCTGCCGGCGCTGGACCTCGCTCACGCGGCCGTGCGGGAACAGCATGAAGATGTCGATGGTCTTGCGGTCGCGCACCGCCTCGATCGCCGCCGAACCCGTGTCGCCCGAGGTCGCGCCGACGATGGTCGCGTGCTGGCCGCGCGCCGTCAACGTCTGGTCGAGCATGCGGCCGAGCAGCTGCAGCGCCACGTCCTTGAAGGCGAGCGTCGGGCCGTGGAACAGTTCGAGCAGATGCAGGCCGGTGTCGCCGAGCGGCTTCAGCGGCGCGACCTCGGCTGTCTCGAACGACGCATAGGCCTCGCCGATCAGGCGGCGGAAGGTCGCCTCGTCGAACGCGTCGCCGACGAACGGGCGCATGATGCGGAAGGCGAGATCGGTGTAGCCGAGGCCCTTCAGTGCCGCGATCTCGTCCTTGCTGAACTGCGGCCACTCGGCGGGCAGGTAGAGGCCGCCGTCGCGAGCGAGGCCCGCGAGCATGATGTCCTCGAAACCCAGCGGTGCAGGATTGCCCTGCGAGCCGTGGCGGGTGCTGATGTAACGCAATGGACTTCTCCGGCTAGGCGACCTGCCGACAGGCCTCGTGGTCCTTACGAACCCGCTTCGTCGAGGCCGGGAATTTGGCCAGGGCCTTCTCCGGGCGGGTGGGCCGCTTGACCAGATCGCCGCCGCAGTTCGGGCAATGGCCGCCCAGGCGGGTTTGCGCGCAGTCGGCGCAGAAAGTGCACTCGAAGGTGCAGATTAGGGCGTCGGACGCGCCGTTGGGCAGGTCCTTGTCGCAGCATTCGCAGTTCGGACGGAGGTCGAGCATGGCTCCCTCTTACGCCTGCAGGTAGCGGCTTTCCAGATGGGCTTTGAAGGCGGCTGCCCCGAGCGGCGCGCCGGTGGCCTCGGTCAGGATCTCGTCGGTGGTCGCGATCGAGCCCTTGCCGTGCACATTTTCGCGCAGCCAGCCCAGCAGCGGGTCGAAATCACCCTGCCCGATGGCGTCCATCAGGCCGGGATGGGCGCGGCGGGCGGCGGCGAAGAGCTGGGCCGCGGCGAGCGCGCCCAGCGTATAGGTCGGGAAATAACCCCAGCCGCCATCCGGCCAATGGATGTCCTGCAGGCATCCCAGCGAGTCGTCGGGTGGTTCGATGCCCAGCAGCTCCCGCATGCCGTCGTTCCAGGCGCCCGGCAGGTCGGCCAGCGCGAGGTCACCCGCCAGCATCGCCCTCTCCAGCCGGTAGCGCAGCATGATGTGCAGCGGATAGGTGACCTCGTCGGCGTCGACGCGGATGAAGCCCGGTGCCACGCGCGTGTAGAGCCGGTGGATGTTCTCCTCGGTCCAGGCCGGCCCGTGCTTGCCGAAGGCGGCGCGCATGCGCGGGGCGGCAAAGCCGAGGAAGGCGTCGCTGCGACAGGCCTGCATCTCCATCAGGAGCGACTGGCTTTCGTGCAGGGTCATGCCGCGCGCATTGCCGACCGGCTGGCGGCGCCAGGCCTTGGGCAGGCCGGCCTCGTAGAGACCGTGTCCGGTCTCGTGCAGCACCCCCATCAGCGAGCGGGCGAAATCCGCCTCGTCATAACGCGTGGTGATGCGCACGTCGTCGGCAGTCCCGCCGGTGAACGGATGCGCCGACACGTCGAGCCTGCCGTGATGGAAGTCGAAGCCGATCCGGCGGATCAGTTCCTCTCCCAGCCGGCGCTGCGCCTCGACGGGAAACGGACCTTCGAGCGGCAACGGATCGGGCTGGCTCTTCTGACGCTCCAGAACGCGGCTCAGCAGGTCGGGCAGGACTCCGCGCAGCTCGGCGAACAGAACGTCGATGCGCGCCGCCCGTCCGCCGGGCTCGAACTCGTCGAGCAGTGCATCGTAGAGCGAGGTGCCCAGCGCGGCGGCCTTGGCCTCGCCGACACGGCGCATGATCGCCAGGACTTCGGTGAGTGTCGGCAGCAGCGACTTGAAGTCGGCATTCTTCCGGGCCGAGCGCCAGGCCAGCTCACAGGCCGAGCAGGCACGCGTACGGGCCTCGACGAGATCGGACGGCAGCGCGCTCTCGTGCACCCACGACCGGCGCATCTCGCGCAGGTTGGCGGCCTGCCAGGGATCGAGCGTGGCCCTGCCCTCCTCGGCGCGCGACAGGAGTTCGGGCATCTCGGGAGCGGAGATGATTTCGTGGGCGATGACTCCCAGGGTCGCCAGCTGGTCGGCACGATCGCCGCTCGCGCCGTCCGGCATCATGGTCGAACGATCCCAGTTCAAGATGGCCGCCGCCCGACCGATATCGCTAAGGCGCGCGAAGCGACGCTCCAGCTCGGCGTAGGGATCGTTGGCGATCATGGCGCCTTCCTGCGCCCGTTGATCTCCAGCCGGCCGTTCTCCCAGTGATAGGCCAGATAGACGCCGGCCAGCGCCAGTGCGATCAGGAACCAGGTGAGGGCGTACTGCAGATGGTCGTTGGGGATCTCGAGCCGCGTCTGGCCGCCCACCGGCACGCCGCCCGGATTGGGCGTGGAATCGGCCTCCAGAAAGAACGTGTCCAGCTTCGGATCGGGCGGCGCGCCCGCCATCTTGCGCATCAGCGGCACGTCGGCCTGAAACCAGACGTTCTTCTCCGGCACGTTCTCGGGCGCAAAGCGTGCCCTGATCTGGGAGCGGCGAACGAGGCCGGTCAGTTCGACCCGCCCCGCAGGCTGCGCCGCCGCCTGCGTCGCGGCATTGCGATCGGGCACCCAGCCGCGATCGAACAAGACCACGCGGCCGTCATCCGTCTTGAGCGGCACGATGACCTGCAGGCCGACCTTGTTCTTCAGGCTGCGCGCCGCCAGGAAGAACTCACGGCCATGCTCGAAGGTGCCAGCGACCTTCACGCGGCCGTATTCGTGACGCAGCGGATCGCCACTCAACAGCTGGTCGAGCGTCATGGGCGCCGCCGCCTGGTTGGTAGCGATGCGATCGAGGATGTCGCGTTTCCATTCACGACGCTCCATCTGCCAGATGCCGAGGCTCAGCGAGAGGACCAGGATCGGCAGCGAGACGAGCGTGGGCCAGAGAGCGGGCCTCAGCCGGATCATGATATCTCCTCTACTCGTCGTCGAGTTCGGTCGTGCGATGGACGAACTGCTGGGCGATCAGCAGCGCCTTGAGGAAGCGCAGCATCCAGACGGCCAACGCGAAGGTGAGCGGCAGCCAGATCGCCACGTGCACCCACCACGGCGGCTCGTAACGGAACTCGACCCAGAAGACGAGCATCATGATGATGGCGCCGAGCCCCAGGATGACGAACACCGCCGGCCCGTCGCCCGCATCGTTGCCGCGCAGGTCGAGCCCGCAGGAGTCGCACCGATCGACAACGTTCAGCAGGCCGGCGAATAGCCTTCCCTTGCCGCACCGGGGACAGGCCCCTCGCAGGGCGACGTCGAACGGGGATTGCCGGGGCCAGTCAGACAAGGGGGTCTCCCAAAGACGAACCGCCGGGGTGCGCCCGGCGGTTTCAAGATAGCCTGCAGGCCTGCCTCAGTGCAGGGCGATCGGCGCCTTGCCGGCACCCCACCAGTAGATGCAGAAGAACAGGAACAACCAGACAACGTCGACGAAGTGCCAGTACCAGGCAGCGGCCTCGAAGCCGAAGTGCTGCTTGGGCTTGAACTGGCCCTTGGCGGCGCGGATCAGGCAGACGATCAGGAAGATCGTGCCGACCAGCACGTGGAAACCGTGGAAGCCCGTCGCCATGAAGAAGGTCGACGTATAGATATCCTGGCTGAACGTGAACGGTGCGTGGATGTACTCGTACGCCTGGACGCTGGTGAAGACCAGGCCGAGGAGCACGGTGCACAGCAGGCCGCGCACGGCGTCCTTCTGGTTGCCTTCGATGATCGCGTGATGCGCCCAGGTCGCCGTGGTGCCCGACAGCAGCAGGATCAGCGTGTTCATCAGCGGCAGGTCGAACGGCGCGATGATGCTGATGCCCTTGGGCGGCCAGATGCCGCCGGTGGCCTCGGTGCGGATCGGCTGGTTCGGCGCGCCCGGATAGAGAGACGCGTCGAAGAACGCCCAGAAGAAGGCCGCGAAGAACAGCACTTCCGAGGCGATGAACAGGATCATGCCGTAGCGCAGGCCGAGCTGGACTACCGAGGTGTGGTAGACGCGCGACTCGGCAATGACGTCGGACCACCACCAGTACATGACGCCCACCACTAGCAGTGCGCCCGGCGCCAGTGCCCACCAATGTACCGACTTCATGACGTTGCCAATGCCCTGGCCCAGCATGTCCGGATGCATTGCAAGCGTAAAGCCGAAGAACAGGAGGAAGGCGGCCAGCGAACCGAGTGCCGGCCACGGGCTGGGATCGACCAGATGATAGGGATGCTTGGGAGTACCGCCGGCCATTTTCATCCACCCTTTCCGATATCGCTGCCGGGCAATCCGCCCAGCAAGGTCTTGGCCCGTTCCGTCCTCGCCTCGAAGAATGTGTACGAGAGCGTGATGGTCCGGATGTTGTCGTAGCGCCGATCCTTGTCCAGTTCGGGATCGACGAAGAAGACCACGGGCATGTCGACGGACTGCCCAGGCAGCAGCAACTGCTCGGTGAAGCAGAAGCACTGGAGCTTGTTGAACCAGCCGCCGGCCGTTTCTGGCGTGACGTTGTAGGTCGAGGTACCGACGGCCGGGCGCTGCGAGAGGTTGGTCACGCGGTAAAAGGCGAGATGCTCCTCGCCCAGCCGGACCGTGACCTCGCGCTGCAGCGGCTGGAATTTCCACGGCAGGGACGTGTCGACATTAGAATCGAAGCGCACCTTTACCGTGCGGTCGAGAATCGGCCGGTCGCCGCTCTGCGCCACGACCGGCGTCCCACCGAAACCGGTGGTGCGGCAGAACAGGTCGTAGAGCGGCGCCGAGGCATAGGCGAAGCCGCCCATGCCGGCCGTCATCAGAAACAGGCGTCGCGCCAATCGCTTGTTCCGGGCGCCGGTGTCGGGCGTGTCGTCCGTCATCCGTAGCCTCCCATGCGCACGATCGTCAGGGCAAAGAACAGGATCACGAGCACCACCAGAAAGCCCGCGATGAACAGGTTCTTCCCGCGCTGGCGGCGGTGCATGTCGGTATCGCCCGGTCGACGCTCCTGTGCCATGGCCGTGCTCATCCCGCGATCCGGCTCACGACGAGATCGACCGGCAGGGCTGCGAACAGCGCTGCGAGATAGATAAGCGAGTAGCGGAACATCTTGCGCGCGGCACGGTGAGCGGTTTCGTCATCCGCGGTGCGCCAGACAGCGATCGCGTGTCCGACGAAGCCGAGGCTCAGTGCCAACGCGACTGCGCCATAGACCCAGCCGACCGCTCCCAGCAGGGTCGGTGCGAGCGAGACCGGCAGCAGCAACAGCGTATAGATCAGCATCTGCCGCTTGGTCTCGCGCGGCCCCGCCACCACCGGCAGCATCGGCACACCGGCCCGGCGATAATCTTCGCGGCGGTAGAGCGCGAGCGCCCAGAAATGCGGTGGCGTCCAAAGGAAGATCAGCAGGAAGAGCGCGATCCCGACCGCCGACACGTCGCCAGTCGCCGCGGCCCATCCGATCATCGGCGGGAAGGCGCCGGCCGCGCCACCGATCACGATATTCTGCGGTGTCCGGCGCTTCAGCCAGACGGTGTAGACGAAGACATAGAACAGGATTGCCGCCGCGAGCAGTGCGGCCGCCACGAAGTTCGTCGACAGCGCCATCAGCAGGACCGAGAAGATCGACAGCAGCACGCCGAGACCCAGCGCATCGTCCGGTGCGACGCGACCGGCCGGCAGCGGGCGGTTGCGCGTGCGGGCCATCAGCGCGTCCAGGTCGCGCTCGTACCACATGTTGATGGCGCCGGCCGCGCCCGAGCCCAGGGTGATCGCCAAAACGGCCAGCGCCGCCTTGAAGGGGTGGAGATGCACCGGTGCAATCAGCACGCCGACCCAGCCGGTGAAGACCACCAGCGTCATCACGCGCGGCTTCAGAAGGTCGATATAATCGCGCACGCGCGCAGGCGTAGCGGCTCCCTCGATGCTTCTCGTGAATGTCGGCGCGGTGTCGCTCATGGGCCTTTCAAGGCGAAGGCGCCTTCTTGGGGCGCCTCCGCTCCGTTCCTAGTGATGCGCCGTCGGCGAGATGTGCGGCAGGTCTTCGAAGGTATGGAACGGCGGCGGCGAGGACACCGTCCATTCCAGAGTCGTCGCCCCCTCGCCCCAGTAGTTCGCGCCGACCTTGCGGCCATACATGAGCGTGCCGAAGACCACGAAGACGAGCCAGAACAGGGTCGCACCGAACGACAGGAACGCGCCGATCGAGGACAGGTAGTTCCAGTGCGCCATCGCGTCGGGATAGTCGACGTAGTGGCGCGGCATGCCGGCCAGTCCCGAGAAGTGCATCGGGAAGAAGGTCAGGTTCACGGCGATGAAGGTGACCCAGAAGTGGATCTGTGCCGCCCACTCAGGATACTGCCGGCCCGACATCTTGCCGATCCAGTAGTAGAAGCCGGCGAACATGCCGAACACCGCACCGAGCGACAGCACGTAGTGGAAGTGCGCGATCACGTAATAGGTATTGTGCAGCGAGTAGTCGACGCCGGCATTGGCCAGGACGACGCCGGTCACGCCGCCGACGGTGAACAGGAAGATGAAGCCGATCGCCCACAGCATCGGGATCGTGAGCCGGATCGAGCCGCCCCACATCGTGGCGATCCACGAGAAAATCTTCACGCCGGTCGGTACGGCAATCACCATTGTCGCGGCCACGAAGTAGGCGCGCGTGTCGACGTCCAGGCCGACCGTGTACATGTGGTGCGCCCACACGACGAAGCCCACGACGCCGATCGCGACCATCGCATAGGCCATTCCGAGATAGCCGAAGATCGGCTTGCGGGCGAAGGTCGAGATGATGTGGCTGATGATGCCGAAGGCCGGCAGGATCATGATGTAGACTTCGGGGTGCCCGAAGAACCAGAACAGGTTCAGGAACAGTAC
>JAGNNA010000545.1 GCA_017990895.1 Reyranella sp. | reverse complement strand
GCGCGGGGGCGGGTCACCACGCGCTTGGCCGGTGTGCCGACAGCCTGGCCCAGCTCCTCGATGGCCTTCTGCTCGGACGGGGTGAGGTAGAGCTTCACACCCGCACCGCCCTGAAGCGACCGGCGCGTGTTCTCGCCGTAGATCTCGTCCAGCGCAGGGATGGTCTGGGTGACGATCGCCAGGTTTCCGCCGAATGACCGCAGCGTCTTGATGCTCTCGGCCACGATTGGCATCTTCCCGAGCCTGTCGAACTCATCGAGCATGATCATCACCGGCCAAGGCTCGTCATTACCCGGCTCCTGCGCCTGCAGCGAGGCGATCAGGTCCGAGAAGAAGAGCCTGATCAGCGGGGCCAGAGGGCGGATCATCTCGGACTCGACCACGAGATAGATCGCGTGCGGCCGCCGCCGGATGTCCCGGAAGGAGAAATCCGAGGTCGCAGTGGCCGCGTCGATTGCCCGGTTGTCCCAGGTGTCGAGACCCGAGGTCATTAGAAGCGACAAGTAAGAGGTCAGGGTGTCATTGTTGGTCGATGCCATGCGCTCGAATATCAGCTTGGCCGACTTGTTCTTCACCTCCTGCGAGCGCTTCAGGTATTCCTTCTGCTTGTCACCGCCCGAGGCGGTGATGCGGTAGATCTCGCCGATGGTCGGCAAGCCGCGCTCGAAGGCCAGAAGCCCAGCTGCCACGAAGAGGTCGATGCCGCCGGCCAGAAGCCCACTCAGCTTTTCGTTGTCGGTCTGCAGGAAGAGTTTGGCGGTGAGCTTCAGTTCCATCTGTTGCCGGTCGGGGTTGGTCATGGCGGCGATCCGGGCCAACGGGTTGTAGCGGTGTGTTGGCCGATCCCAGTCCGTCGGCGCGAACCGGAATACCTTGTCGCCCATGCTCGCGCGGAAGCGAGAGGTATCGCGGAAGTTCTCGCCCTTCACGTCGAGCACTACGGCCGAGCCCTTGTAAGTGAGCAGGTTCGGGATCACGAAGCCCACGCCCTTGCCCCGACCCGTCGGGGCCACAATCAGCGCATGCGGGAAAGTCTTGGACACGAGGAAGGGGCGCTTCGATTTTGGGGGGCCGAGCTTGCCGAGAAGGAAGCCGCCGCCCGGTTTGGCGAAGAAGCCGTTGCGCCTCATCTCGCCCCGGGTCTGCCAATGTGTCGTGCCGAAGCGCGTCAGGGCATCGCCTAGTAGCGTGACGCTCAACATGAGTGCTGCGACCCCGAAAGCAGCTAGGATAAGGTTCACCCAGAGGAAGTCCCGCGGAGCAGTAAGCCCAAGCGCACGGTATTCCCGCGCGAGCAGGGTGACGTCAAAGGCTTTCGTCGACTGCCCATAGCGGATCGTCAGGTAGCCTGTGGCGACGACGTAGCCGATGGCGAGGCCGACCAGCGTCAGGCTCAGAATGCCGCCCGCGATCTTCCCCTTATCCATGGGATATCCCCTTCTCGCCGTGCGCCACGACGTGACGCGCGCGCTGCGCTTCGATCTGTTCCTCAACCAGGGCGTCCAGCACCCGTTCCATCGCGGGGCCGTGCGCCGTCACCTCGCTGCTTTCCAGATAGGCCTTGGCGAGTTCAAGCTGCCGCAGTGGGTCCTGACTGAACTTGTCCAGCACCTCGGCATTGCCCGCACGCAACGCTGCAACTGCATCAGGCGTCAGGCTCTTGTCGATCTGCTCGACCAGACGCTGCTGCTCAGCCTCTGACATCGGCACCGGATCGTCGGCCTCTGCCCGGCGCAGATGCTCGGCGACAGCCGGCGTCATCTCTACGAGATAGCGGCGCTCGGCATAGTTTTGCCTCGCCCGGTCCTCGATCTCGAGGCTACGCTCGCTGATATATGCCCGGGATGCCCCCTCGGCACGCAGATGACCGATCTCTTTCTGGATGGCCGCCTTGAGATCGCCGTCCGGCATTTCCGCGCG
Organism: Reyranella sp.; assembly: GCA_017990895.1. GTDB lineage: Bacteria > Pseudomonadota > Alphaproteobacteria > Reyranellales > Reyranellaceae > Reyranella. Next base: position 772 of record JAGNNA010000545.1, on the reverse strand, counting down.
GTAGCGAGCGACAGTTCGAAGCTCCTCAGTGATTGGCCCCAAGCGGTCGTAGGGATCCCGCAAAGCAAGATCCATGTCGCCAGCATGAAGCCTGCGATCGTTCTCCTCGACCGCGTTTTCCTGCGGCTTGCGGCTGTCGGTGATCTTGTCCCAGGCCAATGAGGCCAGTTCGGCGTGATCGGGCGATCGTTGTGCATAGGCGTTGAAGGCGGCGCGAGCTTCTTCCACTTCGATGGCACCGGCCCTGCGCACGGATGGGTCGTCCGAGAATGGGTGGTCGAAATCCGTCCGGCGGAACTGGGCGACGAGCTGCTGAAAGTCCTGCCGCTCGGGAGGGGCGAAGACGTCTGCTCGCTCGTCAGCGAGATCGCGGCCCAGTGGTGTCAGACGCTCGGCGAGAACAGTCTCGGCATCCTCCGCCTCCTCCACATCGTCGACCGCCCGGAGGATGCGCGCATCGGTCAAGGTATCGCCCAAGCGGACATGGACGGCTTCCAGCCGGTCCAGTGCTTCCTCGCGGTCCTCGCCCTTCTCCAGATCGAGATCGCCCGCCTTGGCAATGGCACGCAGATCCTGCGCCAACCACTGCCGTTCGAGTGCTGCATTGCCGGCACCTTCGCGCATGCGGGCGGCGAGGGCTTCGGGATCGATGCCCGTACCCTGCAGCACCTCGCTGAGGCGCTCCTTGATCGCATCATCGTCGAGGCGCGCCAACTGGTCCTCTTGCATGTTCGACCGCGCATAGACGCCGTCCCGGGACGGCGCGTCCAGC
>JAGNNA010000544.1 GCA_017990895.1 Reyranella sp. | reverse complement strand
GCGGGTGAGGACTTCGATGACGCGCCAGCGCTTGTCCTTGGACATCGGGCGGCATTCCTGGATGCGGACAAGGTCGCCGAGCTTGCAGCTGTCCTGGTCGTCGTGAGCCTTGTAACGCTCGGTCACGGTGACGACCTTGTGGTAGAGGCGGTGCTTCTTCTTGCGCTCCACCGAAACCACGACCGTCTTCTGCATTTTGTCGCTAACGACGGTGCCCTGGATGACACGTTGGGTTCCCATGGCTACTCCTCACCCAGGATGGCTTCGATCTGGCGTTCGCGCTTGAGGGTGCGAAGGCGCGCGATCTTGCGCTTGGCGTTGCGCAGCTCACGGTAGTTCTGGAGCTGGCGGCTGGCGTGCTGGAAGCGGAGGGTGAACAAGGCGCGGTAGGCCTCATTGATCTCGTGGTCCAGCTTCGATTCGTCGAGTCGGCGGAGGTCTTCGGCGGTCTGGCGTGCCATTAGATAACTGCCTCCTCTCGGACGACGATTTTGGTTGGCACCGGCAGCTTGTGGGCAGCCAGGCGAAGGGCTTCGCGAGCGACGGCCTCGGGCACGCCGGCGATTTCGAACATGATCCGGTCCGGCTTGACGACGGCGACCCACTTATCAGGCGCGCCCTTGCCGGAACCCATGCGGGTCTCGGCCGGCTTCGCGGTCACGGGCTTATCGGGGAAGATCCGGATCCAGACCTTGCCGCCGCGCTTCATTTCGTGAGTCATGGCGCGGCGGGCGCTCTCGATGTGGCGGGAATCGATCCATGCGGCGCCCATGGCCTGGAGGCCGAATTCGCCGAATGCGATGTAGTTTCCCGTGCCCGCGACGCCCTGGCGGCGGCCGCGGTGCTGCTTGCGGTGCTTAACGCGGCGAGGCTGAAGCATTAGCTGGCCCCCTCATCCGAGCCGCGGGCGGCAGCCTGCTGCTCCATGGAGATCGCGGTATGGGCGGGGCCTGCTTCTTCGGGCCGAACAGCAGGCGCGGCGACCACCGCAGCGACTGGTTCCGGCATTTCCTCTTCGATGCGCGGGAGACCGCGCTGGGGGAGGATTTCGCCCTTGTAGATCCAGACCTTCACGCCGATCCGGCCGAAGGTGGTGTGTGCTTCGGCGAGCCCGTAGTCGATATCGGCGCGGAGCGTGTGGCGGGGCACGCGGCCCTGCGTCTCGTCCTCGCGCCGGGACATTTCAGAACCACCGAGGCGGCCGGCAATGGCCACGCGGCAACCCTGGGCGCCGCGTTGCATCGTCCGCTGGACCGACTGCTTGATCGCCCGGCGGAATGCCACCCGGCGTTCGAGCTGGTCGGCGACGGAACGCGCAACCAGGTAGGCGTCGAGTTCCGGCGTCCGGATCTCCTGGATGTTCACGCGGACGCGGCCGCCGGTGAAGCGCTCCAGCGAATTGCGGAGGTCTTCGACCTTGGCACCACCGCGGCCGATGACGATGCCCGGCTTGGCGGTGTGGATGGTGACCGTCACGAGGTTCGCGTTGCGGTCGATTTCCACCCGGCTAATCGAGGCATCCGGAAGTTCATGGAGGATGAACTCGCGGAGGTTGAGGTCCTGGTGGAGACGGGTCGTGTAGTCCTTCTCAGCGAACCACTTCGACTCCCAGTCGTAGATGATGCCGAGGCGGAAGCCGTGCGGATGTACTTTCTGTCCCATTTAGGCCTCCCGCTCGTCGAGGATGATCGTGATGTGGCTCGACCGTTTCAGGATGGGGCTAACGCGGCCGCGCGAACGCGGGCGGAAGCGCTTCTGAGTCGGGCCGTCATCGGCGAACGCGCGCTTGACGAACATGTTGTCGACATCGAGGTCGAAGTTGTTCTCGGCGTTGGAGGCGGCCGAAAGGACCACCTTTGAAACGGTGCGAGCGTGCGGCGACTGCACGTACCGCAGAAGCGCGAGCGCCTGGTCGACCGAGAGTCCGGTCAGGCGATCAAGAATCAGGCGGACTTTGCGCGGAGAGGCGCCCATGTTCTGGCAGCTGGCTCGAACTTCCATGGGTTAGCGCCTCACCTTGCTCTGGCGGTCGCTCTTGGCGACGTGCCCGCGGAAAGTCCGCGTGAGCGCGAATTCACCCAGCTTGTGGCCGACCATGTTTTCGGTGACGAACACCGGCACATGGCGGCGGCCATCGTGGACGGCGATCGTCAGCCCGATCATCTCGGGCAGGATCGTCGAAGCACGAGACCAGGTCTTGATGACCGAGCGGCTGGCCGCCCCGCGCATCGCCAAGACCTTCTTTTCGAGGGAAGGATGGATGAAGGGGCCCTTCTTGGTAGAACGTGACATGTCCTACTCCTCCTAGGTCCGGCGGCGGACAATGAGCTTGTCCGTGCGCTTGTTGTTCCGGGTGCGGTAGCCGAGAGTCGGCTTGCCCCAGGGTGCTTTCGGTCCCGGCATACCAACCGGGGCGCGGCCTTCGCCACCGCCGTGCGGATGGTCGCGAGGGTTCATGACGGCGCCGCGCACCTCGGGCCTGCGGCCACGGTGGCGCGAACGCCCGGCCTTGCCGAGTTTCACGAGCGAATGCTCGACGTTGCTGACCTGGCCGATGGTCGCGACGCATTCGATGCGGACGCGCCGCATTTCGCCGCTCGGCAGGCGGAGGAGTGCGTAATCGCCTTCCTTCGCCATCAGCTGGGCACTCACACCGGCACTGCGGACCATCTGGCCGCCGCGGCCGGGCGTGA